>JAXJVI010000061.1:0-1976 GCA_036308615.1 Acutalibacteraceae bacterium
ACCTTTGTGTCACCGTCGGTGTTTTTACTCTTCTGCTCAAAAATGTTGCCCTCAAAGTCTGTGCTTTCGGGTACGATCATTTCAGGTTGATTTTCTGACTCATTTTTAATGGAAAGCAGAGCGTTTTTGATATTGCCCGCGTTTTTCCAGCGGTTTTTGTTTTCGGGCTGGCAGGCGATGTGAATAACACTCTTTAGCTTCTGACTGCCGTTTGCTGTCGGGGGAACATTCTCGCCGTTCAAACGTTTTTCGGCTGCTTTTTCGGGCGAAAGACCCTCGTTTTCAAAGGGCAGCTTGCCGTTGTTGCACATGCCGTACATCAGCAGACCGAGAGAATAGATATCTGTAGTGAAGTCAGCCTGACCGCCGTTTTTGATCTCGGGCGCGAGATATCCTGCGTTGTCGTCAAGGCTCTCCGCGTCCATAAATCCGCCGAGCTTGTATTTTCCGTCAGCTGTGACATAGATGTTTGAGGGCTTGATGTCGCCGTGATAGATGTTGTTAGCCTCGAGCTTCTCGAGGATCTCGCTCATCTGAATACCGAAATCAACAACCTCGTTCTCGCTGAATTCCTTATTGTTGAGCTTGTCCGAGAGGGGAATGCTGCCGTCGGTGACAATATAGAGCTTCAACTGCTTTTTGTCGGGGTTGTCCTCAACACATACGTCTACGTAATTAGTGATATCGCCGAGGGCTCTTACCGTATTGACAAAGCCGGCTTCGTCCTTGATAAAATCGATATCTTCCTGGTTATACAGCTCGTCCGCGAATTCATAGTAGGCGAGTTTAGCCTTTACGCTGTCATCGTTTTTGTTGACAAGACTGTAAATTTCGCCTTCATCGGTGTCCGAAACAAGAGCGAGAACCTTCCAATCGCTCAATGCTGCGGGCAATTTGATTTTAGCCATGTTACTAACTCCTTTTCATATGTATTTTTCTTAATTCGAATTAAAAATTGATATTCTATCGTATTATAACATATATTTATTTATTTTTCCACTGTTATTTCCAATTTGTAAGAAATAGTTATAATCCATGTAAATTATTGCAGTGGTCAGCGTCTCAAAAAACTGAGTCACTGACCACTGCAATTCACTCTAAAAACCTTTTTTCTCTTTGACTCCGCATATCCCGCCCGCGATTCCGCCGAGGATTACAGCGGCAGCACGGATTCCCGTCAAAGCGGTGACGGATTCTCCGCCCTTTGACAGACCCGCAATTGTAATCAACAGGAATATAACCGCGCCCGTTATCGCTCCGACCACCAGCCCGGCGCCGTGATTGAGCTTAGCCGCGACAAATCCGCCGCCGAGCGCGCCGAGTGCTGTGACGGCAACCATAATGTAATCCGTCAGCTCAGCGCCGAGCAAGCCCGAAGTCAGCATGATTACCGCGAAAATACACATCAGTATCACGCAGCCCAGTACTCCGCACAGACTGCCCAGGGAAACGGATTTTATCAGCTTCTTTTTGTCAGACATAAAAAACCACCCCGAATATCATCTTGTAAATGATATTCGGGGAAGTAAAGAATTATTCTTTTGTGTCGTCTTCCTTCTTCTTTTTGAAGAAGCTGAAGCCCTTCTTCTCGGCAGCCGCGGTCTGCGAGCCTTCCTTTACGGTGTCAACGGTGGAGATGCACCACTTTTTGAACTTCATCTTGACTCTGTCGGAGCCTGTCTCGATGATGATAGCGTCCTCGTCGTCCTTGATCGCGACGACTCTGCCCATAATACCGCCGATAGTTGTAATTTCGTCGCCGATTTCAAGGGAGTTTCTCATCTGAGCTTCTTCTTTTTTCTTCTTGGAATTAGGACGGATCAAGAAGAAATAGATACCTGCGATAACCGCTGCATAGATTAAAATCATGACCCACATGCTGTTGCCGCCGAAAAGACCGCCTGCCTGCTGTGTGTCAGCTGCTGATAACATAAACATTTACTTCATTCCTTTCAACACAATAAGTTGATTATAAC
>JAXJVI010000062.1:0-2819 GCA_036308615.1 Acutalibacteraceae bacterium
AACCGCGCCCTCAAACCGGTTATTGAAGCTGATGATCGGGTAATGCGAAAGCACAAGCATTTCGTGTCTTCCGTTATGTGGGACTTTCATCTCCAAATAGTCCTGTATGCTTTCAAAGCAATTACGGAAGGCATCATTTTTCAAGAGCTTTTTGTCGTGGTTGCCGATGATCAGATGCTTTTTGCCGCGCAGCTTTTTCAGTGTTTCGACCGTCTGCTCGGGCTTGAGCCAGCTCACGTCACCGAGGATATAACACTCGTCATCATCATTCAGCGCGCGGTTCCAGTTTTCAATCAGCGATTTGTCATGCGCTTCGATATCCGCAAACGGACGCTTGTCGTATTTGAGCACATTCGCGTGACCGAAATGCGTGTCGGCTATAAAGAATGATCTTTTCATGGGCGATTGTTTCCTCTCAAATTATGTTGCATTCAGCGAGCGCAACGCACATCAGCACTATTTCAATCTCTTTGATTTTGTGCCCATCAAAAAACAAAGCGCGGGTATTCTCAAGCATATCTCCGAGCAGAGCAGCGTTGCGGCAAAGGCGCAGATAACCGGCACAAGGAACAGCAGAACCGTATTGCCGCTGAAAATATCCGCAAACCAATATTGGAACAGAACGATCCACAAAAAATGCAGACTGAAATACGGAAAAGATCTTTGCGACATGTATTCCGAAACTGAATTTTTATCATCAAGCCTATTCTTTCCGATTCCGATCAGAGCCAATATCATAAACCATTCGGCAAAGGATTTTGCAATCAGGTTGATTGCTTCATAATCCTTTCCCGACCAGATAAACATATACACGTTGGCAGCACTTGCCGCAAGACCGATTGCAAGAGAAATATACCTGTACTTTTCGGCTTTTTCGATTACCTTATCATACGACAAAACATAGTAACCGATCAAAAAAACATAGAGATACTCGGCAAAGCTCTTTCCTCCGACCGACAGCACGCCATACAAAAGCGGGAGCGGTATCACCATCAAACAGATTGCCCAAAACGGGAGTTTTTCCGCCTTTCCCCGGTTTTTGATCATCTTATTTGATAATGCAATGATCCCTACAGACGCCAATGATATGATGAACAGGAAATACAGGAACCAAAACTGCCCGACCGAAAAGCCGCCGTCAAAGCCCGACAAGTCCGTCCATTTTGTAAAGAATACGATATAATGCGCGAAAAATCCGCCTTCGTATGCGCAATTGTTCACATCGCCCATGTAAGACAGTATCGGGCAGAAAACCAGCGTCCCAAACACGAACGGCACGAGCAGGCGTTTTATCCTTTCAATAATGTATTGTCCGTATGTACGTTTCATTAACGCATACCGTGTACTCATACCCGCCAAAAGGAAAAGAAGCGGCATGAAAAACGGACTGAAAAATACAGTAAAACTGCTGATTGCCCGTTTCGGCGCAAAGCATATATAATTCAGCTCGCCCCAAGTATTAAAGGCTTGCGCCGCGTGATACGGAATAAGTAAAAGAACATCCATCCACCTTAAATTGTCTATAAACTGTTTTCTCATATCAACCGTTCCTTACGATAAAAAACGATAGTTATTCACTCTTTATCTCAAAAATACTTAATAGCTTGTTAAGGTTATCTACTGTATAATCAGGCTGTTCATCTTTTGATTTTGGTTCAGCCAACCCACCAAAACCTTGTTTTATCCACACGGTTGTCATTCCGATTTTGTTAGCAGGAATAATATCATTATTGTTCCTCATATTAAACCAAGATTTCCGTCTTGAAAAACTTCTCCTGAAAATCCGTTTTTTCGGTAATCTCTTTCTCGCTGAATGACATATTTTCAGGGCATACTACCCACTTGTCCTCAACATCGTCAAGGCGGTGAATAACCCCGATGACCTTGCCCGTAAATTCTTGAATCGGCTCGTCCACGCCGAGAATATACGCGTCCTGCCACTCGCCGTCGGGAACCGTTATACCCTCAACATAGCCGTAGTTGATCGGATAGAAAATATCCCTATGCTTTGGGTGAACGCTCCCCATCGGTCGGTCGACTGTCACGGTGACAATGGAACCGATGACCGAAGCACAGTTTTCCATATGCAATACTCCTTAATTTTTTGCTTTTATCATTGTTTGCTATTTCTAAACTTTTCCAAGCGGTACAGCCGCTCCTCGTCGGGACGGTCAATGCCGTTTTTGTATTCATAGCCAAGCTTTCTGTAAAATCCCACCCCTGTGATCGACGCGGGAACCTCGACGCGCTCTGCTCTGAGGAAGTATTCGTCCCTTTCAAGCGTTTCGATGATTTTTCTGCCGACGCCTTTTCCCTGATATTCGGGCAGAACAAAGATATTGAACAGGCTGCTCTCCGTCTCGCTGCCCCAATAAGGTCCGATCGCGCCGCATCCGATGATGTCGCCGCCTTCCTCGGCAACATAAAAATGCGTCCAACTTGCACGCTCCAACACACCGGAGGGCTGCATTTTCTTTTCCAGCGCGCTGATAGTTTCGGCGGAATAGTCCTTGCTGTTGGATGCTTGTAAGGTGTGAATAATCAGTGCCGAGACCTTTTCGGCGTCGGCTTCACAAAAACTTCTGATAATCATATCACTCGCTCCATTCTGTTGTTTCCGTTTCATTCATCACAGTCTCTCCCGTCCAGTCGATGATACCGCCAAATTCATAGATGTTGGTATATCCCATGTCCGCTAACTTTTGAGCCGCCTCCTTACTGCGTCGTCCGCTGCGGCAATACACAAGAATGATCTGATCAAGGTCGGGCAGCTCCTCGGGCTGTTTGTCTGCGATGGATTCGTTCGGGATCAGAACGGC
>JAXJVI010000063.1:0-1969 GCA_036308615.1 Acutalibacteraceae bacterium
GAGGTTCGTTCAATTCACGCACAGCTTGCGGAACTTGACGCCGATATTGAGGAGATTCGCGAAGAAATCGCAATAATTGATGAAGAACTCCGTGCGGATAAACAGCCTGCACCCGAGGAGCGCGAGCAGGTTCCCGAAGAAGCCGAAACAAGAAACGGTGCGATTGTAGGCGCGTTCAGAACAGCGACCGCAACTACAGAACAGAGAAACCAGCAGCCTACCGAAACAATGGAATACAGACAGGCGTTTATGAATTTTGTTCAGCACGGAACTCCTATTCCTGCCGAACTCCGCGCAGGTAATGCGATTGACACAACCGACACACAGGCGGCTATTCCTCTGACTATTGTCCGTGAGATCATCAACACCGTTCGCGTCCGCTACGGTAATTTGTACCGCAAAGTCAGAAAATTGGCTGTACAGGGCGGCGTGGAATTTCCTATCGGTGAACTCGAAGCGGATTTCCGTTGGATCACAGAAGCAACAGTTTCACCCGATCAGGAGCTTGACAAGCTTGGCAAGGTTTCATTTGGCTATCATACCGCCGAAATCAGAATCGCGCAGACATTCTTGTCACAGATTCTTACCGTTGAAGATTTCGAGGCAAAGATCACCGAGGTTATTGTTACCGCATACCTGAAGCTTTGCGACATCGGCATTGTTGCAGGCAGCGGCGACGGTCAGATGACCGGTATTATCAACGATCCGCGCGTTACCAATGTTGTAACAATGACCGCCGAGCAGTTCAGCGACTGGACGCAGTGGCGCAAGAGGTTGTTTGCTAAAATTCCCCTTGGCTACCGCGACGGTGAATTTATTTTCCCGCTGTCAACAGTTGACAGTTATCTTGAAACTATGGTTGATAACAACAACCGTCCGATTTTCTCGCAGGCTACCGGTCTCGAAGTCAACGACGGCGACGCCATGAACCCGAACGGCCGATTCTTCGGCAGAGATATTTCACTTGTCGAGCCTACTGTTCTTCCCGACTTTGATTCCGCTGCAAGCGGCGACGTAGTCGGTATTTTCTGGCAGCCACAGGAATACGGAATTAACGAAAATTTCGGTTTCACAATGCGCAGATATTTTGACGAAGACCGTAACAAGTGGATTAACAAGGCTCTTGTTGTTCTTGACGGCAAGGTGCTCAACCCGGCTGGTATTTGGCTGATTAAAAAAGCATAAGGAGCGGTTGACATGGATACAAATGTTCTTGCTCTTAAAAATTTATACGCCGCGCTTGGCGGCGACCTTGCGACCGTCGCCGGCATTAACACCAATGCAGGAATGATTAACGCCCTTGCCGCTCTTATTTCGGGCGGTGGCGCATCAACCCTGCCCGCTGTTACCTCCGAAGACAACGGCAAAATTCTGACCGTTGTTGACGGCTCGTGGGAAGTCGCAGCGGGAAATTAAAAAAAGGAGGAAAAAGCCATGTGTGAAAATCAACTGCTTGACGGCGTAAAAATCGCGTTAAATATAACCGGCAATTTTCAAGACGAAACGCTAAAGCAATACATCGAAGAAGTTACCGATTTTTTAAAAGACGCAGGCGTAAAACAAAACCATATAACGGTCGGCATTGTCGCGCGTGGCGTTTCCGATTTATGGAATTACGGCGCGGGCGGCGGTGTTTTGTCAGAATATTTTTACCGCCGGGCAGCGCAACTATCATACAAAAATTAAGGAGGACAACATGGTAAATAAAGATGATATTATCCGCTGGGTCATATTCGCTGCAGTATTCATTACGATCTGGATCGTTCTGGATTTTGTGTTCAGCATCCTGCGTGCAGCAGTGTTCGTATTTGCAAGAGCATTCAAGACAGCACTGTACAGTGCGGTGATCGCAACGATCATTTTCGCTGTCATGGATATCAAAAGAAGATAAACGGATACAGAAAAGAAACACGAAATGCAATCTGAGGATGGGTGAAAGCTCATCTTCTTTTGATATTTTGCCAGGCAA
>JAXJVI010000064.1:0-5163 GCA_036308615.1 Acutalibacteraceae bacterium
ATGGAACAGACGGGAATTTATGATGTTTTGATTGCGCTGTTTATCGGCGTAATAGTCTTCCTACTTATACTTCGCCTTGTATTTCGTTTGGATGGCCTTAAAAGAGATATTGAATATGTAAATATGGAAATAAGGCGGACAAGAGGCTCGGAACGCAAGGCTTGGCAAAAGGAAAAACGCCGCCTGTGGCTTTCCCTTATTCCCTTTTATAAAAGGTAAAAATCAAATCTATTTCGGCAGCCTAAAGGCATAAACGCCTTGCGGACAACGAATAACAATTATCTCTCTACTCTTATTTTATTTTTTAAAGCGAGGGGTTTATGTCTTTCGGTTGCCGAAATTTAGAAATTAGATGTTGCAAAAGGCCCCCTTGCCTAAAGGGGGCTGTCGAGCGGAGCGAGACTGGGGGATACTGGCTTAGCAGAAACATAATCGAATCCCTCCGACTTCGCTTCGCTCAGCCACCTCCCTTTAGACAAGGGAGGCTAAAAATCTAGCATCTAACATCTACCGTCTAATATCTAACGCGTAGGGGACGGTGCCCACACCGTCCCGAATAAACACCAAACGGACAGTCGGGGACGCCTGCCGTTTTAGACATTAGACTTTAGACATTAGATATTAGATGGCGGGAGCAAGCCCCCGCCCAACGCTGTCAATTTTAATTTTTCTCTTCTAACATCTAATGTCTAGCATCTAACATATAAAACCGGGCATTCTTGACCGCCCGCCTAATTACAAACGGGATGATGTGGGCATCATCCCCTACATAAGCCAATATAGTATGAGTAGGGGACGATGCCCACATTGTCCCAATTACGCATTACGCATTGTTTTCCGTCTTTTTTCATCTTTTAAGAATATCTTTGACATCATCCGCCGTCACCGTGCCGATAAGAAAGTTAAAAAGCAGGTATAAGGGCAGGGAAATGATACAAATTAAAATCAAATATACAAGGTTGTTAATGTCCGGAATAAGGCGTAAAAGCATATCGGCAAGCAGGGCTATCGCGAACGCCGCCGCAAGGGGTAAAAGCACCTCGTTTATAACCTTTAACCTCGCCTTGGTTACCCGCATTAATCTCCCCACATTAAGGGCGCAGGTCAAGAGATTTGAAAAATACATTATCCAAATAAAGCCCCCTAGCCCCGAAACGGGCAAAATGATAAGAATTAAAACTATTCGGAGGGTGGAGTCGGTAATGGCGGTGCGGAAGCTGAATGCCTGCTGGTCAAGCCCCTTTAAAATGCCGTCCGAAACGCTGTCAAGGTACATTAGGGGAACAATCGGCGAAAGGGCGCGCAAAAGATAGCCTACCTCGTCGCTTTTATAGATAAGCAGTCCGATTTCTCTGCCCCCGACAAAGAAAATCGCCCCGAAAATAAAGGACATAACTGCTGTCAGCTTTAAAATGTTGCGGGTTGCCGACCTCACAAGACCTGTTCTGCCCTTTGCCGCCGCCTCGGACATCTCGGGGATAAGCAGGGTGGATATGGAATTAAGTAATGTAGATGGGAAAAAGAGTATCGGCAGAGCCATTCCCTTTATCATTCCGAATTGGGACAAAGCAAGCTCGCCGGAATGGGGGTATTTGGCGAGGTTTTTCGGCACCAAAATGTTTTCCGCCGTTCTAAGGGCGGTGTTGAGGTATCTACCCGAGGTTATGGGCAGGGAAATATGTAAAATCCGCCTTACTATGCCGAAGGGCGGGCGCTCTCTGCCCGACAGAGAATTTAGCTTTTTGCGGTCGGAAAGCCATACAAGCCCTAACATTAAACAGGAAAAAATTTCCGCCGCGGCGTCCCCGAAAAGCACCGCCGCACAGCATACGGCAAGCCCCCGGTGGGCAAATTTTTTAACCAAAGCCACAACGATAAGTATTCTTACCGCCTGCTCGAAAAGCTGGGACACGGCGTTAGGGGTCGCCCGTCTCCTTGCGATAAAATATCCCCTAAGGCAGGAGGTTATACCCATAAAGGGGAGGGACAAGGGCAGTATTTTAAGGGCGGGAACAGCCCGCATATCCCCTAAAAATCGGTCGGCGATGAACTCCGCGCCGAAGAAAACCACCGCTACCGAAGCGGCGGCGATTATAAGGGTTAATTCTATAGAACGCCTGAGTATTTTAAGGGTTCCCTTTTTGGTACCTAATGCCAATTCCTCGGCGACAAGTCTCGTCACCGCCGTGCATATGCCCGAGGTCGCAAAGGTCGCCGCCAAAACATACACGCTGAAAATAAGCTGATAAAGTCCTATACCCTCCGAGCCTATGACCTGTGCCAGCCAAACCTTGAAAATTATTCCCACAAACCGTAAAATCAATGATGACGCGGTTAAAATAAGCGCGTTTTTAATAAAAACCGTTTTTTTCACTCTGTTTTCCACTCCCATATTTAATCTTATGAGTGAAAGATTTATTTAATGAGTTGAAAAAAGGGCAAAAAAATAATATAATATATACTATAGGAAAAAATTACGGTAGGTGCAGATATGAATTCACCCTTAGCGGACAGAATGAGACCACAAAAAATTGAAGATGTGGCAGGACAGCGGCATCTGCTCGAAAAGGGCAGGGTGCTAAGGCGTATTATCGATTCGGGGGATGTGCCGAACCTGATTTTCTACGGCCCCTCGGGGGTGGGCAAAACCACGGTTGCGAAGATTATTGCCGAAAATTGCGGTAAAAAGCTCTGCTACCTAAACGCCACAACCGCCTCCACCGCCGATATTAAGGAAATTATTAATTCCATAGGCGGCTTTGACACCGCCGGCGGGATTCTTTTATACCTTGACGAAATTCAGTACTTCAACAAAAAGCAACAGCAGATTTTGCTTTCATATATCGAAACGGGGGATATCACCCTTATCGCCGCCACCACCGAAAACCCGTATTTTTATGTTTACAACGCGATTTTGAGCCGCTCCACCGTTTTTGAGTTTAAGTCCCTCTCTGCGGAGGATATTAAAACCGCCCTTTGCCGCGCAATCGGCGTGTTGGAGAGGGAAAAGGGAAAGGAAATCAAAATTTCGGACGAAAGCCTTATAAAGCTCTGCCGTGCCGCCGCGGGAGATGTGCGCAAAGGGCTTAATATGCTGGAATTGTGCCTGCTTACAAGCGAAACCGAAACCGAAATCAATATAAAGGACGAGACCGCCGAGGAAATTCTGGCGGCAAACGCCCTTCGTTATGACCGTGAGGGCGACGAGCATTACGACATTATCTCGGCTTACCAAAAATCTATGCGGGGCTCCGACCCGGACGCGGCGGTTTATTACTTGGGTCGGCTTTTGGCGGCGGGGGATTTGATTAGCGCTTGCCGAAGACTTTTAGTATGTGCCTGCGAGGATGTGGGGCTTGCTTACCCCCAGATCATACCCATAGTAAAGGCGGCGGTGGACACCGCAAGGGAGGTAGGACTGCCCGAGGCGAGGCTCCCCCTTGCCGACGCGGTTATATTGGTTGCCACCGCGCCGAAATCAAACTCCGCCCACGATGCGATAAACGCCGCTATGGCGGACATTGAAAGGGGAATCGGCGGGGACATTCCAAGGCATTTGCAGAACAAGCATTTTGACGGCGAGGACGCTTTAGTAAAGGGTCAGCACTACAAATATCCCCACGATTATCCCAATCATTATGTAAACCAGCAGTATTTGCCGAACGAGATTAAGGATAAGCAATATTACCGCTTTGGAACTAATAAAACCGAGCAAAAATGCAAGGAATACTGGACGGCGGTAAAAAGCAAAAAATAGTGTTATGTAAACCGAGGTGGAAAGAATGAAGGAAAACCTTTTGCCCAAAAGAACGGTGACCTTATGGCAGATTAGAATAGGGCTTATAGGTATTATTCTGCTTGTCGCGGTCTGCGCCTTCGGCCTGCTTACCCGTTGGGTGCTTTTAGGTGCGGCTGTTGTTGCCGTAATACTTGCGGTTTTCCTTTTTTGGTATCTTCCCCGCTATTTTAAAAGCTATGAAATACTTTTTCCCAAGGGCGCAGTAGTGATAAATCGGGGTGTTTTCATAAAAACCACCCACATTATGCCCTTTTCCCGCCTTGTCTACGCCCAGAGCTTTGCGACTCCCCTTGCGAAAAGAATGGGACTTTCCGCCCTCACCCTTAAGGCAGCGAGGAGCAGTATCATAATACCCGAGCTGAATGCCGAGGATGTAGATTATTATATAAACTTTCTCGCAAAGGAGGGCGAGGCTTGAAAAAGGAATTTCGCGCTCATCCGCTGATGATTACACGGCTTGTAAAGCCGTTTCTGTTCGTTTTGATTTTTCCCTTGATTAAGGGGGTACTGCAATATTTAATTAAGGGCGAGGTTACGGGGGTTCTGACCCTTGAGCTTATCGCCTTTGGGGTGATTACCCTTGCCGCGGCGCTCCGCTGTGCTTCCTTCAGGCTTATTTGCGGGAAAAACACCGTTACAATTAAAATGGGTATTATAATGAGGACAAAATCGGTAATAAGCATTTCCAAGCTTTCCTCGGTGCAGACCGAGCAAAACCCGATTGACGCGGTATTTAGGGCGGTAACCTATAGAATTAATACCGAGGCGGGGCCTAAGGGCTCGGCGGATTTTGAGTTTAAGCTGAGTTTAAGGGACAGTAAAGAGGTTTCCCGCCGTCTGTTCGGCGAAAAAAATCCCACGGCGGTTAAGTTCTCGGTTTTTAAGGTTGCGGTTATGGCGGCAACCACCTCCTCGGCAGTTACGGGAATGATTATCGGCGTTCCTATAATCAATAAGGCGGGAAAGCTTTTGGGGCTGGCTCTCGATAAAATGCTGTTTGATGAGATAAACAATGTATCGGGACAGGTTAAAACCTATTTTCCGCCGATTGTAAACACTATCACCTTGATTTTTCTGCTGGCTTACGCGGTATCCTTTTTGTATTCCCTCTTTAAATATATCAACTTCAAGCTATTCCTCCGAGAAGATAATTTAGAGGTGCGGTCGGGCTTTTTTGTAAGAAGCCGTACCTCCTTTAAAAAGAAATCGGTTAAGGATGTAATTATAGACCAAACACCCCTTATGCGGCTGTTTAAGCGGTACGCGATGAAGGTGAGCGTGGGCGGCTACGGCAATTCCAAGAGCGAGTCGGCGGTTGTTGTGCCCTCGGGCAGACGGGGAGAGATTAAACGGCAATTTTCAAT
>JAXJVI010000065.1:0-2813 GCA_036308615.1 Acutalibacteraceae bacterium
GGCGTTAAGTCAATTTATGAGTTTACCAACGGTGGACGCGCAAAGGGCGTTGTAGTTGACGAGCGCGACGGTAAGTACGACTGTACAGATTGGTTCAACGCAGTTGTAACACCTGATACACTTATCAACGGCGATACAAGTTTTGTAACTGGCGTTTCCGTTTCACCCGCGACAGCTAGTTTGCAAGTGGGCACAACACGCGGCTTGACCGTCAATGTTTCCGTTACAAGCGGTCACGCGCCTTACAGCGGCGGTATTCGTTGGCAAACTACAAATGAGCAAGTAGCAACGATCAGCGCGGCGGGCTTGGTTACAGCGGTAGGCGTAGGACAGGCGATCGTATCCGCAGAGGTTGGCAACTATGCAAGCGGTTGTATCGTAACTGTTACCGCGGGTTCTTAAACTTAATAAACCGAATAAGGGGCGTTAAATCGCCCCTATATTTTTAACACTATATCAAAAGTACGAAAGGAAGTTGCAAGCATGGAACTGACACTTAATATTTATGAGGGTAACAAGATCACAAAAACATACAAGGCACAGACAATTGATTTTTCTTTTGGCGTAGTTGAGGACGTGCTTGACGCGCTGAATTTTGAAAGCATGAAAACAGGCAGTAATGCAGAGATTGCAAGCATGGTAATCAAGTGCAGTAAACAGCTAAAGCCGTTTCTTATGGATATTTTCGACGGGCTGACCGCGGACGAAGTCAGACACACACATATACAGGATATTATCAAAGTGTTCAAAGATTTGTACAGATATGCGACAAGCGAAATCGCACAAATAGCGGGTGACGAAAAAAACTAAATAGCGGGGACGTAACCCCCGCTACAATGTACGAGGTATTTTTTGATTTGAACGTAAATCTTTGTGACCGCTTTACAGGGCTTGACCCGTTCACGGTGAGAAAACAGCGTTTTCACGATGTAATGTTGATATTCCGCAGACTAGCAGAAAGAAACAAGAAAAAGCGGAAAACAGAGGGTTACACAAAGAACGGCGTAACATACAGACCCGCTAGAAATGACGACTGGTATTAATAGGTAGGTGAATTTTATGCCGAATGATAACGAGAATGTAACCACGAAATTTAAAGTGGACGTTTCCGACTTGAAGAAGAACATAACAACGGCGAATAATACAATCAAGCTATTAAACGCCGAAATGAAAAATATATCCGCGGGCATGGAAAAAGGCGCGGAAACAGCCGACACATTAGCGGCAAAAATGCAAAAGCAAAGTCAGATTGTAGACGCGGAGAAATCAAAGCTTGACGCGCTGAAATCTCAATTACAAAGATTGGTACAGGCGCAGGAAAGCGGCGCGGGCGTTGTAGCTGACCTTACAAACAAGTACAGGCAAGCGGCTGAACAGTACGGCGAGAACAGCGCAGAAGCAAAAAAGTATTTACAGGAGTTAAACAAGGCAGAAACCGCGCAGGACAAAAACGCGGCGGCAATTGATCGGCTTAACATACAAATAGTTAATCAAGATACCGCAGTAAAGAACGCGGCGGCACAAGTCGAAAGCTATGCAAATGCGCTTAGTTCGATGAATAACGACGCGGCGCAAGCACAAAGCGGCGCGGAAGATTTAAGCAACTCTTTTGATGATGTAAACGACAGCGCGGAAGATACAACAGGCGGCGGCTTAACAGCGTTTGGCGTAGCACTGGCAAACCTTGCGGCTGACATTATCGCAAGTGCTATCAACAAGATGAAAGAGTTGGTAACACAGACAATTGAAGTCGGTAAAACTTTTGACAGTTCGATGTCAAATGTCGGTGCTATATCGGGCGCGACGGCTGACGAAATGGACGCGCTAAGAGATAAAGCCGCCGAAATGGGCGCAAGCACGAAATTCAGTGCGTCAGAGGTTGCAGATGGCTTTGGATATATGGCTATGGCTGGCTGGAAAACCGAACAAATGGTTGATGGTATAGACGGCGTTTTAAACCTAGCGGCGGCGAGCGGCGCAGACCTTGCGACAACGTCGGATATAGTGACCGACGCATTAACAGCAATGGGATTGCAAGCGGGCGACGCGGGACACCTTGCGGACGTAATGGCGGCGGCAAGTTCAAATGCAAATACCAACGTTGAAATGATGGGCGAAACGTTTAAATACGTCGCACCCGTAGCGGGTTCTTTAGGATATTCGATTGAAGATACAGCAACGGCAATTGGTTTAATGGCTAACGCGGGCATTAAATCGTCACAGGCGGGTACAGCTTTACGCGGCGCATTGACACGAATTGCAAAGCCGTCAAAAGAAGCGCAAGAAGCTATGTTAAAGTTAGGTCTTGCGACGGAAAACACGACAAAAGCAATTGACAGTAAGAAGCTTGAAGCGGCGCAGAACAAAGTCACTGATAGAAATTTGAGCCTTGAAAAGTCGCAGATAGCATATAACACAGCGTTGACAAAGTACGGCGCAGAGAGCGCACAGGCACAGACAGCGGCTATTAATTTGCAGAAAGCGCAAAACGCGTTGGCACAGGCGCAAGCAGAGGTAAAGCGAGAACAAGAGGGAACGCTAGTTACATCACAGCTTAACTCAAAGCTTTTAACCGACGAGCAGGGCAATATGCGCGATCTATCCGACGTTATATCGATATTGCGTGATAGTTTTAAGGATTTATCAGCAGACGAAAAGGCGCAAGCGGCATCGTCGTTATTCGGTCAAAATGCTATGTCGGGTATGCTTGCAATCATCAACGCAAGTGACTACAAGGCTTTTGAAAGCAGTGCCACAGTCTACCAAATTCTCTCCTCTTGGCGCGAGAAGAACGACTTCTTCGATATCATTTA
>JAXJVI010000066.1:0-27250 GCA_036308615.1 Acutalibacteraceae bacterium
AACAAGCTCGGCAAAAGCTTTATTTTTCTGCTTTTGCCGAGCTTGGCTTTTAATTATAGCTTAATTAATCCGTCTTTTTTGATACCGTGTATTATTACTTTTTCAAGGCGATGGCTTTTTTAGCCTTTTCCACGATATTTGCCGCGCGCAGACCGAACTCGTCAAGCAGCTTAGGCGCAGGGCCTGAATGACCGAAGGTATCGTAAACGCCCAACCTTAAAACGGGTACGGGATATTCCTCGCCGAGAAGCTCGCTTACCGCGCCGCCAAGTCCGCCTATTACCGAATGCTCTTCGGCGGTGACGATAGCACCTGTTTCCTTTGCGGCCTTAATGACAGCCTCGTTATCCAGCGGCTTTATGGTGTGCATATTGATTATTTTAGCGGTAATTCCGTCCTTTTTTAGAAGCTCATAAGCCTCAAGAGCCTCGGCAACCATAAGACCTGTCGCGATAATTGTAACATCATTTCCCTCTTTAAGGGTTACAGCCTTGCCCACCTCAAATTTATAATCATCACCGAATATGACGGGTACCGCAAGGCGTCCGAAGCGCATATAGACAGGGCCGTCAAGCTCAAATGCCGCCTCAACCGCTTTTTTAGCCTCGGTCTCGTCTGCGGGATTGATTATAGTCATTCCGGGAATTGTACGCATAAGGGCAATATCCTCACAGCACTGGTGAGTAGCGCCGTCCTCGCCAACCGAAATGCCCGCATGGGTAGCGCCTATAATAACATTAAGGTGGGGATACCCGACAGAGTTTCTTATCTGCTCAAAGGCTCTCCCTGCCGCAAACATGGCAAAGGAGCTGCAAACCACCTTTTTACCCGTTGCCGCGATACCTGCCGCAATTCCTATCATATCCGCCTCTGCTATGCCGCAGTCATAAAACCTATCGGGAAAGGCTTTTTTAAACATACCCGTTTGTGTGGCGGCGGCGAGGTCGGCGTCAAGCACCACAAAATCGTCCCTCTTTGCGCCTAATTCAACAAGAGCGTTACCGAATGCCGCTCTGGTAGCAACCTTTTTGATTTCTGACATTGTTCTGCTCCTCCTTACTGTAATGCGTCAAGCGTAGCCTTAAGCTCGGCAATCGCCTGTTCGTACTGCTCGTCATTAGGGGCGGAGCCGTGCCAGCCAACCTGATTTTCCATAAAGGAGACGCCCTTGCCCTTAACGGTGTTTGCGATAATCGCAACGGGCTTATCAACGGTTTCCGCCTCCTTCAAGGCGGCTTCAATTTGGTCGAAATCGTGACCGTTAATTACGATTGTGTGCCAATTAAAGGCTTCAAATTTCTTATCAATCGGAGCGGCGGAGTTGACCTCCTCAATAGTGCCGTCGATCTGAAGATTATTATAATCCACAAACGCGGTAAGGTTGGAAAGCCCCTTATTTGCGGCAAACATAGCCGCCTCCCAAACCTGACCCTCCTCAATTTCACCGTCACCTAAAACGGTGTAAACCTTAAAGCTGTCTCCAAAATGCTTTGCGGAAAGCGCCATTCCTACAGCGGCTGAAATTCCCTGACCCAAAGAGCCTGTGGACATATCAACACCGGGAATATGCTTCATATCGGGATGTCCCTGCAAAATACTGCCAATCTTACGAAGTGTATTTAAAAGCTCGGTATCAAAGTAGCCGCGGTTTGCAAGCACCGAATAAAGCGCAGGTGCCGCGTGCCCCTTTGAAAGGACAAAGCGGTCTCGGTTCTCCATTTTGGGATTCTTAGGGTCTATATTCATTTTAGCAAAATAAAGATAGGTTAAAATATCCGCACAGGAAAGGGAGCCGCCGGGATGACCTGATTTCGCGCTGTGTACCCCCTCAATAATTCCCATTCTAACCCTGCAGGCAGTAAGCATTAACTGTTTTTTAGCCGCCACGTCCATCAAATCATTCCTTCCTAATTTTCGTTAAGTAATCTATAAAATCGGCTACTGCGCCGTCCTCACAGCTGCCCGCGATAAAATCGGCATAAGCCTTAATATCCTCGGGCGCATCTTCGGGAACCGCGCTTACATCCGCTTTTTTAATCATTTCAAGGTCGTTATAGTAGTCGCCCATAGCGAAATAACAGCCTTTTTCTATTTTAAGGATTTTTTTCAGTTTGTCAAGCTCCGAAGCCTTTGAAACACCCGCAGGAAACTGCTCGTAATATTTTCTTTTTCTTCCGGCGATTACCGCGGAGGTATCCGAAAAGGCGGAAAGCGGTTTTTCCTTAGCAATCATTTCCTTTACAGAGGACAAATCATTTTCGTTATCAAAGAAGAAAACCACCTTGTTCCAGCGGTGCTTTGAAGCTTCCTCAAAGCTTACATTTTCACCCTTTAACCACTCGTATTCCTGATGATCCCGAGTTTCCCGGGTTTCGTATATCGTAAGAATTTTCTCGCCGCTGTGGGCTTCAATCCCAACATTAAGCCCCATATCGAGCACTTTTTTTACAATATAATACTCGTTTTCGGGTAAAAACAGCTCGTCGAGCACTTTTTTATTTTCATAATCGTATATCATACAACCGTTCGCCACAACCGAGGGCGAGACCCGTTTGATTTTATCAAGCACGGGGCCTACCGCGCCTACCGTTCTGCCCGTAGAGAGGGAAAAATACCCGCCCTCGTTCATAAAATACTCGATTTTTTCAATGTTTTTTGGATTGATCTTACCGCTTGTCATCAGCGTTCCGTCAATATCGCAGGCAAAAAGACAGCCCGAAAAAATACCCATTTTATCCTAACCTTTTCAAAAAATTCACAAAATAATCGGGAAGCGGCGAATCAAATTCCAGATACTTCCCTGTTCTCGGGTGTATAAACCCGATTTTTTTGGCGTGAAGGCATTGACCGCCTAATTCCCTTATTACCTTTTTGGGGCCGTAAACCTCATCCCCCGCAACAGGATGGCCGATATAAGCCATATGCACCCTTATTTGATGGGTTCTGCCCGTTTCCAGCTTGAGTCGCATATGCGTAAAGCCGTCAAGCCGCTCTATTACCTCGTAACGGGTTACGGCGTTTTTACTGTTTTCGTATATAACCGCCATCTGCTTGCGCTTTACCGGGTGCCTGCCTATAGGTGCATCAATAACGCCGCTGTCGGCTTTAAGGCTGCCGTAAACCACGGCCTCATACTCGCGGGTAAAGGAATGCTCCTTTATCTGCTCTGCTAATTTATTATGCGCAAAATCGTTTTTCGCAACCATTAAAAGTCCGCTTGTGTCCTTATCTATTCGGTGGACTATACCCGGGCGCATAACACCGTTAATTCCCGAGAGCGAATCGCCGCAATGATACATCAGCGCATTTACAAGGGTTCCGGAATAATTTCCCGCGGCGGGATGCACAACCATTCCCTTCGGCTTGTTCACAACGAGCAAATCCTTATCTTCATAGACTATATCAAGCGGAATATTCTCGGGGGTTATATTATATACCTCGGGGTCGGGCAGAGTGATTTCCACCCTGTCCCCCGCCTTTACCTTAGCATTTTTTGCGGCTGCCTTGCCGTTTATAAGCACATTTCCGTCCGCTATAAGTCCTGCTGCACGGGAACGGGTTATCTCGGCTGTTTTTGCGGTAAAAACATCAATACGCGCCGTTTCACCGCCGCAGACCGTTTCAATCCTCTCCATTGCTCTGCTCCGAAGGATTTTCAGCCTTCTTTTGCTTTTCTTCCCTCACAGTATCTAAAATAAAGTAAAGTATCAAAAGCCCCGCACCTACAACAACGGCGCAGTCGGCGACATTAAAAACGGGAAATGTGGGAAAAAACTCAAAGTGCAGAAAATCAACAACATTTCCCTCTCGGAATACGCGGTCAATCATATTGCCGATACCGCCCGAAAGCACAAGGCTTATCGCCCAAAGCAGAAGACGGCTTTTTTTGCCGTATTTAACATACAAAACAACACAAAGCGCCATTATTACAAGGGTTATCGGAACAAGAATAAGGGTGTGCCCGTACAAAAGTCCCCACGCGCCGCCTCGGTTATGAATATATGTTAGGTTAATAAATCCGTTTATAAACTCACGGGACTCGCCGAGAACGAAATTAGCCGAAATATAGTTTTTTGTAAGCTGGTCGGCTAATACAAGTAAAGCTCCGCACAAAAAGGCTAATACATATGAAATCAAATACTTCGCTCCCTATTAAAAGTTTATTCTTCGTTTTCCTCGGCGGGGGTTTCGTCGGTCACCATAAAGCCATTATTTGACTTTACCTCCTCACCGCCTGCCGCGTTATTTTTAACAGGCTCGGCTGCAGCGGAAGGCGCTGTTATAAAGCTTTCGGGCTTCGGAGCTTTATCAACCGCCGCAGATACCGCTTCGGCAATGCGCTTCGGGTCCATAGGAGCCGTGTCGGGCAATGCCTTAAGCATTTCAAGATGCTCCTTATATTTAGCCGAAACCGCCGCCTTGAATGCGGACATCTCCATTTTAAGCTTATCGTAAAGCAGCTGCTGTCTTGCGACGCTGTCCTCGGCGGCGGCTTTCATACTGTCCGCTTTGATCTGAGCCTTTTTAACCATATCGGAAAGCTCTTTTTCAAGGGTCGCCTTGCGTTCCTGCGCCTTAAGCTCAAAGGCGGTAGCAAGCTCCTTTTCCCGTGCGGTTATGACCTCAATGTTAGTCTCGGCATTCTTTACGATCTGCTCGCTCTTCTGCTTTGCCTCGTCCACAATCTGGTCGGCAAGCTTCTGTGCCGAAAGAAGTACATTCTGAATGCTGTTTTGAGAGCTTTTAAGGCTTTCCATTTCCTTATTCATTGACTCAATTTTAGCTCTGTACTCCTTAATCGCACGGTCAAACTGGGCATAGTCCGCCTCGATTTTATCAAGAAGAACATCTACCTCCTCCTGTTTGTAGCCGCTCATTGATTTTGTAAATTTTACATTCCTGATTTCAGCAGCGGATAACATTTGATTGCCTCCTAAATATATTTTTTGTAATTAATTATAATCCTGTTCTTTTTTGTCCTGTTTTCAAGGGAGCCTATTAAAAATCTGCCCTTTCCGCGAACAGATATTATATCCCCCTCGGCAACCGATTTTGTGGGCTTGCTTACAGGCACGGAATTAACCGTAACGCTCCCCGCCGCCAAGACTTCAAGGGCTTTTGCGCGGGAAAATCCGCAGAGGGCGGATATTACGCAGTCAATTCTGTCAGACGCGGCAGTATCGGTAAATTCTATAAGCTCGTCGCCCTTTGGAAGCGGAAGAGTGTACCCTTCGGTCACGGAAACCCCTGTACGGCCGATTTTTGTAACCTGATTTTTTATGTAATCACAAATTTCATCGGTCACAAAAACCACGGCTCTGCCCTGCTCGGTTAAAATATCGCCAACGGTTTCCCGCTTTATTCCAAGCGCCATAAGGGAGCCCAAAAAATCGCGGTGGGAAAGGGTATCTGTTTCTCTGTATTTAAAGGTAAGGGCATTTATCGGAAAGGAGTCTTCCTCCATCCAATCGGGAAAACATCCGAGCATTACCCTTTCGGCGGTATCATAGCCGCCGAAAAAAGCGGTGCGGCAGTCGGCATTTTTAAGTATCTGCCCCGCTAAAACCGCCTCGGCAGCCGAAAGAAAGCCTAAAAACTTAGGTCTTGAGGTCTTGGCGCAAATATCGGCAGTATCCTTTAGCCTCGCTTTAAAAAGCTCGGTTTCCATTAAAAGTAGCCCTTAGCGGCGTCATCAAAATCCTCTAACATCAATTCACCCATAACATCCACATTGGTCGGAACAATTATAAAGGTGCTGTTTGCAACCTTGCGGATATTGCCGCCGTTAGCATATGCAACGCCGCTTAAAAAGTCAATAATTCTGCGGGAGACATCGCGGTTTGCCGCTTCGAGATTTAATACAACCGTCTTTCTTGCGTTTAAATGGTCTGCAATGGAGGTAACATCCTCAAAGCGGTCGGGCTTAACAAGGACTACCTGCATCTGCGATTGATTAAAGTTTACGGTTTTACCCTTTCCTCCCGCGCGTAATGTGGGCTCGGGGCGTTTTGCGGAGGACTGCTCATAAGAGGAAGCTTTTTTCGGCTTTTCTGCCGGTTTTTCCTCTTCTACATCCTCAATTTCATCCTCAAACTCATCCTCTTCGGGTACATTCATTATGTTTTTTATACTGTCTAAAAGTCCCATTTTTCTGCTCCTTATAAGTTTTTATTTATATATGCGTCTGCCGAAAAGAGAAGTGCCGACCCTTACAAGGGTTGCCCCCTCCTCGGCGGCAATATCAAAATCATTCGACATTCCCATCGACAGTACGCTCATATTACTATTATCTATTTTTTTGTCCCTAATGTCAATAAACAGTTTATACATTTGGCGGAAATATTTTCGGCTTTCTTTCGGAAAATCGGTTGCGGGCGGTATTGCCATAAGCCCCATTACCCTTATTGCAGGCAATTTAGCGATTTCCTCAAGGGCGTTTTCCAATTCCTCGGGCGCAAACCCCGACTTTGACTCCTCTCCGCCGATATTAACCTCAAGGAGAATATCCATTCGGATTCCGTTTTTTAACGCCTGTTTTGAAATTTCCTTTGCAAGCCTTAGAGAATCTACCGATTCAATCATTTCAACCTTATCGATAATATCCTTAACCTTGTTGGTCTGCAAATGACCTATAAAATGGCTGTGGGCGGGTTTTAAAAGGCTCTGCTTTGAAAGAAGCTCCTGAACGCGGTTTTCGCCTATGTGGGTTATCCCCTTTTCTATCGCGTAGTTAATTGTGTCCGCGTCCACGGTTTTTGTAGCGGCAAGCAGGGTTATATCGCCTATATCCCGCCCCGACCTTTCCGCCGCGGCTTTAAGGCGCCCCAAAACCCGTTCATAATTAAGGTCAAATTCCTCAGCTGATAATTTTTCCATCATAAAGGTTCTTTCCTTTCACAATAACCTCATCGTACAGTCTAAGCACCGTATCGTCGCTCGTCTGCTTTTCGCATATCATATAATCTCCGTCGGTGAAAAGCACATTAACCTCAACAAACTTAACCTGCATACCCGTAAGCACATAAACACCGCGCTTTGAATCAACAACTCTAAGGGCGCCCTTAGGCACCTTTAGACCGCTGTATTCCTTTTTTACAACCGTCATAGGGCCGGATCTCATAGTTGCTAATTCGCTGTTCATATCGTTACAGGCGAAAAGCACAACCGCACTCGACCCGCTTTCGGATATATTAATTTTACTTACCGTAGCGGGCAGCTTAGGATAGCTTTTTACCGAGGTATATATTGTAAGACTGTCCCCCTCCTTATAGTTAAGAGACTCGTTTATTGTAACCTCAGCGGCGATATACCACTCATAATCGGAAACAATTTTTCCTACAACGGCGCTGTCCACGCTTTCGGACTTTATATTGCCTAAATATTCGGGAGTTAAAGCCTCTAAATTATCACATTTTAGGATATTTTCATAACCGTCCGCCTTAGAGACAAAATAACCCGACCTATCCGCCGTTAATGTACCCTTTGCCGCGGGCAGAGACGCTGAAAGCTGTTGCTTTTCCGCATTAAGAGCCGTAAGCTGTGCCGAAAAATCCGCCGTTTGACCCATAGCCGCCTGCCGTCTGTTATAAGAGGAAAGCAGTTCCTCCGATTTTTGCGAAAAGCTGTCGTAATTACCGCCGGAGCCGCTTACGATAAGATTATTCAAATTCTGCTTAATCTTCGAGTTTATCATATCAAGGTCTGCCGCCTCTAAATCGTTGTAGCTTAGCATTTCCTCAATATCGGCTATTTTACCGTTTACCGAATCCATTTTTTCAAGTGTGATTGAAGCGGACTCGGTATCGTAAATATTGGCGATTACACCGTCCTTTGCAACGCGGTTGCCGTCCCCTATAATAAAGTGCATAACCCCGCCGCCCGTCATGGTAACGAAGGTTTCGTTCCTTATTATTATTCCCGTGATATTAAGACCGTCCGCAATATTGCTGTAAACCGCCGTTTCGGTTTTTACGGGCTTATAAATTGAGGAAACTGCCTGATGTATAGCAAAAACCGCAATCAGCAGAATAACAACGCCTTTAAGTACCGTTGTTCCCTTCATTTCGTTTCCTCCCTTTCTAAAAATTCTTTTATAAGCCCTGACGCCTCTTTCACCGCGTCCGCAGTCTCGTCGGCGTAAATCCAGTTTATGCGTTTATCCCTATTAAACCAAGTGAGCTGTCTTTTGGCGTAACGCCTTGTTTGCCGTTTAAGCTTTTCCGCCGCTTCATTAAGAGTGCATTCACCCTTTAAAAATCCCGCAAGCTCCTTATGGCCTATCGCCTGTACCGCCCCGCCGTTCTCCCCAAGGGCTGTTTTAGCTTCCTCTAAAAGCCCGTTTTTAAGCATAATATCAACCCTTAGATTTATGCGTTCGTAAAGCTTTTCACGGTCGCGGTAGTTAATTCCTATCAAAAGCGGCTCTATATGCTCCTCGCCCTTGCGGGAAAGCTCGTTTTGCTCGGTGACGGTTTTACCTGTTGTTTTATAAACCTCGAAAGCACGGATTATTCTGCGGCGGTTATTCGGGTGAAGTCTTGCCGCGGTATCGGGGTCAAACTCGGATAATTCCTTCAGCATTTCCTCCGCGCCGATTTGGTCAAATCGGTTTTCAAGGGCTTTGCGGAGCGCATAATCGGTCTCCTCATCGGTATATTCGGTATTATCGGCAAGGGAGCTGATATAAAGCCCTGTTCCGCCGACCGCTATGGGCAAATTTCCTCTTTTTTCAATATCCGCTATAACCCCTCGTGCCGCCTTTACATAATCAGCCACCGAATAGCTGACGCTCGGCTCTAAAAATTCCAGCAGGTGGTGGGGTATGCCCCGCATTTCCGCAATATCGGGGGCGGCTGAGGCAATGTGTATGCCTTTATAAATTTGCATTGAATCCGCCGAGACTATCTCTCCCGAAAATTTTTCCGCAAGCGAAATGCCGAGTCCCGTTTTGCCCGAGGCGGTGGGCCCTACTATAAATACGGTTTTTATCTTACTCATTGTATTCTGCCAAACTGCTTTTCAAGCTCGCGGCGCTTAATTTCAAACGCAACGGGACGACCGTGTGGACAGTACATAATATCCTTAGAGTAAAGCACCCTTTCGGCTAATTTTTTAAGCTCTGTCGGGCTTGTTTTACTGCCCGCCTTAATCGCCGCCTTGCAAGCGACGGTGTGATAAAGGTCATCAAGCCTTTCCACCTCGGCGGAATGGTTTTTAATTAAGCTTTCGGCAAGCTCGCCGATTAAGGCTTCGGCGTCAGAGGCGGTAAGTGTAGAGGGAACGGACAAAATTCTCACCGTAGAGTTTCCGAAATCCTCAATTTCAAATCCCGCCTTGAAAAGCTCATCGGTATTTTGTATTACCTCGGAATATTCCTCACGCGGAAGTAACGCCGTCACGGGGGTCAAGAGCGCCTGAACGGATACGCCCTGTTTACTCTTTAATTCATTGAACAAAATACGCTCGTGTGCCGCGTGCTTATCTATCATATAAACGCTGTCGCCCATCTGAACGATTATGTAGGTCAAAAACGCCTCGCCTATAAGAATTATATCAGGGCGTTCCTCCTCAATATCAGTTGTTATGTCAACCGATGATTCTTTTTTCGGCAAAGGTGAAGTTGCTTTCTCGAATTTTTGAACAGGGTGTAAATTTTCGGGCTTTACGGGCTCAATCTTCTCTCCGTGGGGGCCTACTGTTGAATAGTTATCCACAAACGCGGGTCTTGTGGGGCTTCTTAGGGTCGCAAAGTTTTTGTTGTTATGTAAACTAATCTCTTTAGGATAGGCTTTTTCCGCCACAGTTTGCTCTTTTATTATCTCTTGGCGGTATTCCTCGGTCTTCAAACGCTCAAAGGGATTGAAAACAGGCTCCTTAAATTTAACCTCAGGTCTTGTATCGCCCGCCGTCAGGGCATTTTTAACCGCAGAATAAACAGCGTCGAAAATTCTTCGCTCATCCGAAAAACGAATCTCCGTCTTAGCGGGGTGAACATTTACATCCACCGTGTCAAAGGGAACGGTAAGATATAATACAAAGCCAGGGAATTTTCCTATCATCGCGCTGTTCTTATAAGCCTGATCCGCCGCGGCGGTTACAGTACCCGAACGGACAAGCCTACCGTTTAAAAAGACGAACTGGTAATTTCTTGTAGGTCTGCAGGAAACCGGCTTACAGGTAAGCCCCGAAACGGCTATTCGCTCCATTTCTCCAGAAACGGGAATAAGGGTTCCCGCAAACTCTCTGCCTAAAACACTGTAAACCGTGCCGTTAAGCTTGTTATCACCTGCGGTATTAAGGGTTTGTTTGCCGTCACGGATAAACTTAAAGGCAATCTCAGGGTGGGAAAGGGCTATCCTATCCACCACTGCGGCGGCGGCGTTTGCCTCAGAAACATCCTTTTTAAGGAACTTCATTCGAGCGGGGGTGTTGTAGAAAATATCGCGTATTATTATTGTAGTACCGTCGGGACAGCCCGCCTCTTCATACAGCTTTTCCTCGCCGCCCTCAATTATATAATGGGTGCCGAGCTCGCTGTCCTTGGTCTTTGTGAATATTTCCGCCTTTGAAACCGAGGATATTGCCGCAAGCGCCTCGCCGCGAAAGCCCAAGGTAGCTATCGCGTTAAGGTCGGCGTCCCCTTTAATCTTGCTTGTGGCGTGGCGCAAAAACGCCGTGGGAACATCGCCGTGTTCAATTCCGCAGCCGTTGTCGGTAATTCTTAAATAGGCTATACCTCCCCTGTTTATTTCAACAGTGATGTTATTTGCACCCGCGTCAATGGAGTTTTCCACCAGCTCCTTTATAACGGACGCGGGTCTTTCCACAACCTCCCCTGCGGCGATAAGCTCGGCTACCTCTTTGGGTAAGAGATTTATTTTCGGCATTTTTACGCCTCCTTCACATTATAATTAAACCGATTTAGCTCTGTTTACCAAATCAAAGAGTATCTGCATTGCCTCAATGGGTGTAAGGGTGTTTACATCAAGCAGTTTAAGCTCCTGCAGAATATCCTGTGCCCCCTGCATTTCAAGCGGAAGCTGCATATCTGGGTTCGGGGCGGTTTTGTAGGTTACAAGCCCCTCTTCCTCGGTTTTCTTTAAAATCTGTTTTGCCCGTTTAATTACATCTTCGGGTATGCCGCCGAGCTTTGCAACCTCTATTCCGTAGCTGTCGTCTGCTCCGCCGCGGACAATACGGCGCAAAAAGGTTATATCGTCCCCTCGTTTTTTGACGGCAATATTATAGTTCTTAACACCTTGGAGATCGTTTTCCATTTCGGTAAGCTCATGGTAATGGGTGGCGAAGAGCGCCTTTGCGCCGAGCTTCCTTTTATCGGCAACAAATTCAAGCACCGCCCTCGCTATTGACATTCCGTCGAAGGTAGAGGTGCCTCTTCCAATCTCATCAAGTATAAGCAAGCTTTTATTAGTGGCGTTTTTGAGAATATCGGCAACCTCGTTCATTTCAACCATAAAGGTTGACTGTCCCGCCGCCAAATCGTCCGACGCGCCTACACGGGTAAAAATCGCGTCTACCACGCCGATTTCAGCGTCATCGGCGGGAACAAAGCAACCGATTTGCGCCATAAGGGTGATAATGGCAACCTGTCGCATATATGTGGATTTACCCGCCATATTAGGGCCTGTTATGATAGCACAGCGGTCGTCCTTCATATTAAGCATAGTGTCGTTTGATACAAAGGGGGTTTTAATCACCTGTTCTACAACCGGGTGTCTGCCCGATTTTATGATGATTGCGCCGCTGTTGTTTACGAGCGGACGGCAATATCGGTTATTAACCGACACCTCTGCCAAAGAACATAGGGTATCCAGCCGTGCTATAGCCGCGGCGGTCTTCTGAAAACGCTTAAGCTCCTCCGCGGTCTTTTTTCTGACCCCGTCAAACAATTCGTATTCAAGCTGAACCACTCGGTCTTTAGCGGTAAGCACCCTCTTTTCAATATCCTTTAACTCCTCGGTAACAAACCTCTCGCAGTTAGTAAGTGTCTGCTTTCGTATGTAGTCCTCCGGGACTTTATTAAGGAAGGAGTTTGTAACCTCTATATAATACCCAAAAGCCTTATTGTAACGCACCCGCAGATTTTTAATCCCCGTGCGCTCTCTTTCGCGGTTTTCCATTTCGGTCAAGAAATATGTTCCGCTGTTCATATCGCCGCGGATAAGGTCAAGCTCCTCATTGAAGCCGTCCCTTATAAGCCCGCCCTCGCGGACGGAAAAGGGCGGATCATCAACTATCGCCCTGTCGATAAGCTCGGCTATATCTTCTAAGGTATCAATATCGGAATAAATTTCCCGTAGCATTTTGCAATTAACGGCAGACAGCAAATTTTTAAGTATGGGGAAACGGTGCGCCGCATCTGCAACTGCATTAAGGTCACGGGCGGAGGCGGTGCCGTAAACCACCCTCGACATAAGGCGCTCCACATCCTTTATGCCTGAAAGATACTCGGTAGCCTCTCCCCGCAAAACGGTATCCGAGCAAAGCTCCTCTACCGCGTTCTGCCGTAAATTTATCCCTGTAATATTTATAAGCGGTTTTTGAAGCCAGCTTCTGATAAGGCGCTTGCCCATTGCGGTTTTGGTTTTATCCAGCACCCATAAAAGCGAGCCCTTTTTGGACTTAGTACGCATTGTTTCGGAAAGCTCCAAATTGCGTATTGCGGTCATATCAAGCCGCATATACTGAGTTCCCGAATAAACATCAAGCTTGTTTACCGAAATATTGCCGTTTTTGCCCGTTTCGTAAAGATAGTCTATAACTGCCCCTACAGCCGAAGCCATCGGGTTTTTAGAGTCTACAGAGAGCTCGTTAAGCCGTGATTCGCCGAAATGCTTTACAAGCAGCGGCTCGGTTTTTTGGGCATTAAAGCTCTCCCTAGGCCTTACGGTTACGGTTTGGGGGAATTTTTCTGAAATATAAGTGCCAAGCTCTGCGGAAGCCTTTTCCAAATCTTCCGAAATTAAAAGCTCTTTAGGGTTAAAGCGCGCAAGCTCGTCCGCAACAAAGCTAACCGAATTATCCGTCCCAACAACCGTGGCGTGACATTCGCCGGTTGAGGCGTCGGTAAAGCAAAGCCCCACACCGTCCTCGGTTACCGAAACCGCGGCGAGGAAGTTATTTTTTCCCTCCTCAAGCATTGCGTCCTCAATAACCGTACCGGGGGTTACAACCCTTATAATATCCCGCTTTACAAGTCCCTTTGCGGTGGCGGGATTCTCGGTCTGCTCGCAGATAGCAACCTTGTAACCCTTATCGACAAGGCGCGCAATATATGCCTCACAGCTATGATAGGGCACTCCGCACATAGGCGCGCGCTCCTCCCTGCCGCAGTCCTTACCCGTAAGCACCAGATCAAGCTCCTCGGAGGCTTTTTTCGCGTCGTCAAAGAACATCTCGTAAAAATCGCCGACCCTGAAAAACAGAATACTGTCCTCGTTTCGGGATTTTATATCCATATACTGTTTCATCATAGGAGACAGCTCGTCCACCTTAACTCCCCCGCTTTCAAATAAATTCAGCATTCCTTAATGACAGCCGCCGCAGGATGCACAGCTACCCGTGCAAGCACTGCTTGTGTCGCAGGTGTCGGGGTCTTCGCCGTCGATACACTTTGAAATGATTACATTGACCTCGTTTACCATATTGTCAAGCTCCGCCTTTGCGGTGTTGTACTCCACCATTGCGGGGGAGGACATAATATCGCTGTAAACCTTTCTTAGCTTTTCGTTGAGCTCTGTAACCTTTTGGTCGTCCTTATTATCGGAGCCAATCTCTCTGTCAAGCTCCATACGGACGATATTAAACTGACCTATAGCGTCCTGTAACTCGCTGTTCGAATCGTTTTGGAGCCTTGCCTTTGCGTAGCGGATAAAGCGCTCGTCCTGCTGGATTGCTCTGCCTAATTCTCTTGCCTTGTCGATAACATTCATTGTAAAATTTCCTCTCAATTAATTTATTTTATTCTACCGTGCCTAAAAGCACGCCGTTATATGAATTTACCTTAACGGTCACAAATTTGCCGAGCATACTCTCGTCACCCTTAAATTCGATAACCGCCGTTCCCGAATTGTGGCCCGACATAAAGCCCTCATTACTGCCGACAGAATCGCAAAGCACCCTATAGGTTTTACCTATATGCCTTTGTATATTCCTTTCGGCAATTTCCTCCTGAACCTTTAAAAGCTCCGTAAACCACCTTCCCTTTTCTTCTCTTGAAACGGGGTCGTCCATCGCCGCGGCTGGAGTACCCTCACGCGGAGAATAAATAAAGGTGAAAAGCGAGGAAAACTCAACCTCTTTTACAAGGCTCAGGGTTTCCTTAAAGTCCTCGTAGGTTTCCCCGGGAAAACCGACTATAATATCGGAGGTAAGGGATAAATCGGGTATCTGCTCCTTAGCGTAATTTACAAGCTCTAAATACTTTTTGCGGTCGTAATGCCTGTTCATACGCTTTAGTATCCTGTCGCTTCCGCTTTGGAAGGGCAGGTGCAGATGACTGCTTACCTTTTCACAGTCCCTTATGGTATCAATAAGCTCCCTTGTACAGTCTTTAGGGTGGGAGGTCATAAAGCGGATTCTAAAATCACCGTCAAGGGCGTTGATTTGCCTTAAAAGCTCGGCAAAATTAATGCCGCAGTCTGTACCCTTGCCGTAGGAGTTGACATTCTGCCCTAAAAGGGTAATGTCCTTATACCCAGCCGCAATCATTTCCTTAGCCTCGGCTAAGATTTTTTGCGGCTCGCGGGAGCGCTCTCTACCCCTAACATAGGGCACAATGCAGTAGGTGCAGAAATTATCACAGCCGTACATAATAGGTAGCCAGCCCTTAAATGTACCGTCCCTTTTAATGGGCTGATCCTCCGGTATCTCGCCGTTTTGGAGGGTCAAATCAAAAATCCGCTTTCCGCCCGATAGGCGTTTATAAATAAATTCGGGCAATCTGTACTGCACCTGTGTGCCGAAAACCATATCCACATAAGGATAGCTTTGCCTTATTTTATCCGCAACGCTTTGCCTTTGCGCCATACAGCCGCAAACCGCGACAATAATATCGGGATTTGCCTTTTTAAGTGCCTTTGTCGTTCCGATGTTGCCGTATACCCTGTCCTCCGCGTGTTCTCGCACGGCACAGGTGTTAAATATTATAAACTGCGCGTCCGACATATCCTCGGTAATAACATATCCGCATTTCACGAGCATTCCCTTAAGGCGCTCGGAATCGCTGACATTCTGCTGACAGCCGAAGGTAATAACGCAGGCTTTGGGCGTTTTTTTGTATAATTTAAGCGCAAGGGCGGCGGCTCTGACCGCATACGCTCCCTGTTCAGCCGTAATTTCGGCAGTGCTTGGAATATTCTGCAATTATAATTCTCCATTCAATCAGTAATCAATTTATTATACAATAAATCCCGCCGTATGTAAAGACTTTACAGCGGGATATTTTTTACTAAAATGTAAATTTAGATGTTAGACTTGTGATATTATGAGACGAGGGGACGGTTCTCTTGGCTCCACGCATAACATTTCCGTTTGCATAGGTCATCTCTTTAAGTCTGCCGTTGCCTAACCGTATGAGACGAGGGGACGGTTCTCTTGGCTCCACGCATAACATTTCCGTTTGCATAGGTCATCTCTTTAAGTCTGCCGTTGCCTAACCGTATAGTGTGAAGCAAAAAGCGGTCAGCCGAAGCCAACCGCTCTTTTAAGGAGATTTTCTGGGATTAATTCAGGAGGTTTTTCAGGACAGAGAACCGTCCCCTGTCTTATCAGTGGTTTCGAACCGTCCCCTGTGCGCCCTGTCCACTGTGGTATAGAAGAAGGTAAAAAGTATAATAATCATTAATCAAAAGCGCACAAAAAAATAAAATATGTTATCAAGGTTTGTTTCTTTCTTGCAGGTATGATGTTGATTCTTTTTGTAAAGTATGATAAAATAATAAATAAAAAGGGTGGGAAGTGAATATTTCGGTATGCAAAAACTTGTTAAGAAAATACGCCTTTTGGTCAATAACCCGATTTTTAAAATGGTGGGATACATATTATGCATCGTGGCACTGATTATATTTATTAAAGAGCTTAACAGTTACGCCACTATCAAAGAAGCCCTGCTTTCGGTAATAAACAATGATGCCACTGTATCTATTTTTGCGGTTGGTATTTTCACCTTGCTTTTAAGGGCGGTTACATATTGGCTTGACAGTATGCTTGAAGAGGAAAACAAGACAGAATCCAACCATAGATTGATTATCCGTCAATACAACGGTCATAAAAACACGTTGCTTTCTACCTTTAACCGATCGGGTGCATTTCTTAAAATTTATGCACCAAATCTTGAAACCGAAAGGTATGTCAAAAATTACGAAAAGGATAAATATTCAAAGAATTATGCGGCATATGAACGGGAACTTGAGGCTTCGGGTTTTCCGAGAATAAAAAACGGACAAAAAACAGAAGCTCGCCCCGATGCGGCACTCACACTTTCTTCATTGAGTATTTATGCAAACAATAAAAACAATCCGTTAAATGAGATTGTTATAACAGATATTGACCGCCGCTATCCGCTGCCGAAATATATTCAGTACAATTCACAAGATCTTCTTAAAGCACATTCGACAACCTCTTTTAAGCGTAATGAGGCAACCATAAGACTTTCGGATATTGATTATTCAAATAACAGGCTGCATCTTTTTACCGAACGGTCTACCTATTACGAAATGTTGATGACAAACCGTTGCATGGATTTTGAGTATCAACCGAATATGACGTTACGTCAAATTTACGAATATGCCGAAACGATTACTGATATTGCCGAATCAAAATTAAGTAACCAAATCGGTATCAACGGCTTGATTTCCACATCGGACGGCTATCTTTTAGTTGAAAAGCGTGACCGTTCCAAAAGTACATGGAAGGATAAATTTTCTCAGCCCATTTCTCTTGCAATGAAAAAGAAGGATATTAAAGAACATTTGGAAAAGGCTGAACTTAACAACAATGATGTTTCGGATATCTTCCTTTCGATAATCGACAAAACCCTTTTATCAAATTACGGTGTTTCTATTAAAAACGGTGATTATACCTTTGATATAAAACAAAATTTTCTAGGTCTTGCACGAGACCTTCTGGAAGGCGGAAAACCGAATTTATATTTTGCGGTGACACTGAATATCGATGCCAAAACCCTTAAATCAAGAATGGAAGAAATGGCGTCAAAAAAAGCAGATATTGAAAAAAACATATCACAGCTTGAAAACAGTAAGCTGAAGTCACATTTTTATCTTATTAAAAAAGAGGAGGTAAAAATAGACTATAACTACATAATGACACTAAAGCGCAAAGGAAGAAATCGGGATTGGTATCATGTGAACCGAATAAAGCGGCCTCGTTCAAATATCGTAAAGTGCACGCTTAATTCGGCAAGACATTTCTTTTATTGGATTTTTCAAAGCACTTATCAGAGAGAATGCAGTGAAGCGTTTATGGTCAGCATTGCATATATGCAGATTTTTGATTCCGATGTATCCATTAAAAAAGAAACCGAAGAAAGAAAAGTTGAAATTGGTGACAATATGAAAAAAGCAGTCGCACTTGGAGAAATTTTACTGCGCCTTACCCCGCAAAATAATGCGCTTATTAAAAATGTAAACGGTTTTGACGCCTACTTTGGCGGAAGTGAATCAAATGTTTTGATTTTGCTTTCATCTTTGGGACATAGAACCGAATGTCTGACGGCGCTTCCCGATAATTCATTGGGCACGGCGGTTGAACAGCATTTGCACAAATATAATGTTTCAACTGATTTTGTAATTAAAAACGGAGATGTTTTGGGAACATATTATCTTGAACAGGGGTTTGCCGATCGTGCCTCTTCAGTTATTTACAACCGAAAATCTTCGGAAATAACAAAGCTTAATGCTGAATCCTTTTCCGATACACAACTTGATTTAATATTTGAAGATTGCTCACTTTTTTATATAAGCGGAATAACCTTCGGATTGTCGAAGGGGTGCCGAAATTTGAGCCACAGAATGATCGACGAGGCTCACAAACGCGGAATACCGGTTGGATTCGACTGTAATTACCGTGCCAAAGTTTGGGGAAAGTATCCCGCAGAAGAGTATAATAAAATCTTGTATAAATGTGAATTTATCTTCTGTGCTGAAGAAGATTTAAATGCCTGTGGAATAACCGACCCTTCTTCACTTTTCAAAAACGGCAACTGCAAATACCTTATAAAAAGAAAACGCGAGATCCTTTCAAATTCTCGTCAAAGAGCTTGCTGTTCGGTTACGGTTTTTGAAGACGGCAAATTGACTGAGTATAAGAGCGAAGAAAAGGAATTCGAGGTAATGGGTAAAATAGGAACAGGGGATGCATTTTGTGCCGGCATGTTACATTGCCTTTTCAAATCCGAGGTTGATATACCTTACGCTATGGAGTTTGCCCTTGCCTGTCTGCGCCTTAAGCACACTGTAATAGGGGATGTTTTAACATTCTCCGAAAAAGAGATAATTAATTTTTTAGAAAACGAAAAAAGCAAAAAAGGATTGATACGATAATGAGCTGCCGAATATGTTTGAGTGTGGGGAAATCGGACGATTCGTTTTGTAAAATGCATGCTGAACTCAGTAAATATGCTACAGTTGAAATGGTGGGCTTGGAAGAGCGTGATTTATCGGGTTTTGATATTTTCATAGGCAAAAAAATGACTGAAAAAATGCTTAGTTCTGCTGATAAATTAAAGGTTGTTTTTGCTTATAAAACCGGAGTTGACGAATTCCCCCTGAAAGCAATGAAAGAGCGAGGTATATACCTTGTAAATTCTCACATTGATGCCGACTATATTGCCGAATATTCTTTTGGACTGTCTATTAGTCTTGTGAACCGCATCACCGAATTCGACAAAAAATTAAGACGCGGCATTTGGTATGACGAGGACAATCCTTATTGGAAAAGCTTTTTCGATATGAAGGTTGGACTTGTGGGCTACGGAAGTATCGGACGGCATTTACATCGGTTGCTTTTGCGAAATGATATGGATGTTTATACCCTTGACCGCGGACACGAATACAGAGATATAACTCCTCTTAAAACTTTGGAAGAGCTTTGCAAGGTCTGTGATTTGTTGGTATTATCGCTTCCGAAAACGGAAGAAACCAACAACATCATAAATAAAGATATATTAAAGCTTTTAAAGGGAAAATATATCGTAAATGTCGGAAGAAGCAACTGTATTGATCAAGAAGCACTTTACAACGCCCTTAAAAACAAGGAAATCGGTGGGGTCGCCAATGATACGTGGGATATGAAGCCTAAAAATATACGCGAAAAGATGAACCCTTCGCAATATGATTTCTGCAGTCTTGAAAACATTGTGATTTCTCCTCATCAGGCTATGAGGGTTGATGACGGTCACGATAGATATGTTGAAGACACAACAAACAAGGTTATTAGCTATATTAAAAACGGCGAAATGCGGGATATTGTAGACCTTGATAAAGGTTATTAATACCTGCATCAATTGAGCGCCTAGGTACGCAAACGTGTACTTGAGGTGCTCTTTCTTTAAATCTATCTATTTTTACCTTGACCCAAGGTATGGCCGCGCAAACGCTTACAGAAGACGAGGGGAAGACGAGGGGACGGTTCTCTTGGCTCCACGGGAGACGAGGGGACGGTTCTCACGGCTCCCCCCTTATCTATTCTTTCTGAAAATTTTTCTGCCCAAAATGATAAATATCAATCTTCGTTACCGGTAACATTGATTATGCCGTCAAAAACAGTTATCGTTCCTAAATATTCTTTGTAACGGCAAATTTTGTATGGCTGGTTCTTATGCGACTCCACAAAATCCTTTTCGGTAAGTGAAACATCATTTAAAACTTCAAATACATCGTCAGTTGTTTTTTCATAATCCACAAATAGTGAAAAGTCTAACGCACCATCTTTTTCACTTAGTGTAACATTACAGCCCTTATAATCATTAAGTGTTAAATAAAGAGAACATAGACTGTACTGCATTTTCAAGTCAAATTCTGAAGAATAATAACCGTGACTTTCCATTTTCCATGAAAGGATATTTCCGTTTTTATCAAAGGTATGTATGTTTTCGGTTACTGAACCGTTATAGTCATTTACATACAATGTTTTTTGTGTTGCGATTGCTGTAAACACCGCCAAAAAAATCATTACAATCGATAGCCCTATAGCGAGAATAAGAATTTTATATTCCTTATTTTTAATAGGACTGATATTGATATCTTCGCTCATTAGTTTTTGGATAAACTCGGGAGAGAAGTCATTATTTATTGCACATTTCGCATAAAGTGTATCTCCGCCATTGTGAGCAATAAATTCAATATGTTCTTTTGCTTCCTCGGTTCTTTCAAGTTTTATTAGAATATGAATGATTGAGAATCGGGTAGAAACCTTAGAAAGCATAGATTTTGATGTTTCTAAGAGGCTTTCAAGCAAATTTAAAATCTCATTGGTTTTTGTTCCATCATCAGTGATGCTTAAATAATTTACCCTTTGAAGCAAATCGAATTCGGATTTGAGTTTTTGATTGAAATAGGGACTGCAAAAAGCTTCTTGCGACTTATTAAAAAATTTTAAAGCATCTTCTTTTTTATTAAGGTGAGAATAACACACAGTCAAAACATTATAATAGTAAAATTTATAAACAGTTTCTTTTTTGTTTTTGAACAATGCCTCAGCGTTATATGGTAAAAGGATTTTAAGAATCAAATCATACTTTCCGCGATGCAATAGCAAGCTGCAAATATAAATAGCAAAAATCAAATCTATTTTATTGTTAATCCTGCCTTTATATAAACCGTATAATTGGTTTAAGCTTTCACTAATATTGCATGTGTTATTTGCATTTTCATTTATTTTGTTAAATCTCTTTATAGCAATTCTATTAAAAAAAACAGCACACGCAAGCATCCATATAAGGGCACATAAACCACCTATGGATTTGTGAGTAAAATTACCCAAGATAATAATTGAAAATAATGCACCGATTATGGCAACAACGAGATATGATATTTTTAAGTCTTTAAATAAATTTAACATGATACCCTCCCGTTTAATTATTTTGTTTTCGGAGACAAATGGGGACAAGGGAGCCAAGAGAACCGTCCCCTCGTCTCTTATAGCAGGGAGACGAGTGGAGCCGAGAGAACCGTCCCCTCGTCTCCCCTCGTCTCCTGGGATTAATTCAGGAGGTTTTTCAGGACAGAGAACCGTCCCCTTGTGTCCACCTGTTTTCTCCTTACCCGTCACATGTTATTTATGGATTTTATCATTTTTATAAATTTAACAATTCTGTAAATCATAAACGTTATAATAGGAATTACTATGATAATATCCATAATAAAACTCTGTTTATATGTTGAGACGAACATGAGATAATGATCAAGTTCAATATTATTTTTATAATTAGAATAATCTCTTATTGCAGCATAAATCAAATTAAATATCATAAAAAAATATATTAAGCTTTCCAACCACCGATGTCTGATAATATAAGACCACAGCGCATTCCGATTTATAAATATGTTTTTTTGCGTATCATAAATATCTATTCTATTTTTTGCCATAATAGATAAACTTGGCACTGTTATCTTCCGTTTTTCAAAATTTAATGTTTCACACTTTTTATATTCAAACACAATTTTAGAATTTTTATACTTGGATGCAAGCTTGAAATTTGCGCTGTAAACCAAATCATCAAATTTGTCTTGATATTTTTTCCTCCATTTAAAGCACGAAATTATTTTTTTTAAGACCGATTCCGTTTTCACGAATTTTTGAATCAGGATTTTTAGTCTATGTTCTGTTTCTGCATCAAGCCGAATTTTGTATTCGCCGTTCTCATCCGGAATATACCGCTTAGAATCTATCATAAGGGTGATAGAATACGGAGCTTTTATTTTTATTGATAATTCACTCATTCTATCACCCCCATTACGATTTTAAGATAAGATAAGCTATGCTATTGTAATATAACCATCAAAATTGCCGTCTGCCAAATCCAATACACCCGCTATCATTGAGCCAAAGGAGAAAAACATTGAAATAATAATCCACAAATCATTAACTAATTTATTATTTGCACTCTCTAAGCCAAGGGGACGGTTCTCTCGGCTCCCCATTTTCTACCGATTTTCTATGTTTTGCTTGAATTTTTAAGTGGTTTCGAACCGTCACCTGTGCACCTCTGATTTGCCCTGATTTATTCGAGAACCGCCCCCTGATTTGCTCTTCTGATTTCCTCCAGTCTTTTTTACCTTCAAAAATTTAACTGAAGCTATTAAATTTAGAGTAGTAGCACAAGCAATAGCAACACTAAACCAAAAGATATTCAATTCACAAGCAAAATGCATAGCAAATAGAATAAGTGACCCTATCAAGCATACGCTTGCTAAAACTCTTAAAACAGTTATCGATTTAATATATACTCCCCCACTCTAAGCCAAGGGTAAGCCAAAGGGACGGTTCTCTTGGCTCCTTTTTGTTAACATCTGCGACATCCGTCCTGCGTCAACTAAAGTACTCTTCCGACTTATACATTAAATCAATCGCCACTTCCTCGGGCAAAGAGCTTGAAAAATCAAAAGAATAATCATCTCGAACACGGAGCGGCTTAAACGAATAAACCTTAAGACCGTAGTAATAAACAGTAAATTCTTTATTTAGATTGTTTTTATATGCACTTCTCAACCGTTCAGCGCCGTTAAAGTAAAGCTCCGCCCTCAAATGCGCGTTGTTTCCTTCATAGGAAAGCTCAGTATAATCTATATCCTCAGCGGTTAAAACCGTTTCACCATTCGGAGAAACCACACTAAGCTTGCTGACAAATTTGTAGCTGTCATCCTTACCCTTTCTCTGCGCAAACATCCAGCAGAATAAGTTTCTGTCTCTTAACGCATAATCCCAAGCATTGTGTCCGACACCGAAGAGGGTTGTTAAGTGAACCATTTCTCCGCCCGCGTCTTTTATAGCGTTATACATAATCGTAGATGCGCTGTACGAAACCGTTTGATCGGCATCACCGTGATATATCCAAATGGGTATTTCTGCAAGCTGTTCTGCGGCATACGCATTTCCCCAACCGCAAATCGGAACTCCGGCGGCGAAATGATTGCTGTACCTTTCAAGAACCGACCATGTAGCAAAGCCGCCCATGGAAAGCCCGGCAACATATATACGGCTTTTGTCGCAGGAATATTCGGATTCTATTTTGTAAAGCAAATGCATTGCCGCACCAAGGTAGCCCCCCTCGTCCTCGTATTCCTCTTCATATTGATCAATATACCACCAACCATACTCGGGGCATTGGGGCGCTAATATAATTGCTTCATTCAAAAAATCGCCCGCAACATTGAAGGATTTTGAAAGATAAGCTATTTGAGAAGTATTATTGCTTCCGCGTTCGCCTGCCCCGTGAAGCCAGAATAAAACAGGATACTTTTTAGAAGAGTCATAATCCGCCGGAACATACAATCTGTAAGGAAGTGTTTTACCGCTCGACGTATCATTATATACACCAACGGAAAACTCGGGCATATTAAAGCTGATTTTTTTCGGTAACTTGTATACCTTAGTTACCTCTTCAAAGGGTTCATAAACGGTTTTTTGTTCTGAAGACGCCGACTGAGTTGACGGCTTGGATGTTTTTTCTTCTGTTGTCTGAGATACAACCTTAGAAGTATTATTACCGCTTTCGGTTTTTGATGATGAAGCACTTGATTTATTTGAAGAAGTGCTTGATTTCTTTGATGAGGCGGTGCTTGAAGCCGACGACACATCCTTTTCGCTCCCGGTGCTTTCGGTCACATTAATTACTTCAGAAGACACCGTCTCTGTGACGGTTGAGGAAACGATGATGCTTTTAGAACTTTTACATCCTGCGGAAGATATTATAAGTAAAGCGGCGGTTGTTAACGCAAACATTCTTTTCATTTCGTTTAATCTCCTTAAAATATATTCTACATGCCTATACCTATTAGACGAAAGAATTATTTAAAACTCTCAGTTAATTGTAAAATTTTCCTTTTCCTTTTTAAAAAAAGAGGACGATTCTCCGATTAAGTTGAACCGTCCTCCGGATTAATTTTATTTAAGTCTTTACGCCTCAAAAGCAGTGGTGATAATATCTGAAGAAATTATGTTGAAGCCAAACCGCGAATCGCTGTTTTTAACAAAAAGCGTCACCGCCTTGCCCTCTTCATCACCGTCATGGGAATCAATAATAACATTTGTTGTTACGGTATAGCTGCCATCCTCGTTAAGTCTTACGGAATTGATTGTGTGCTTATAAACTGAGTAGCCTCGGGGAATAATGTAAACATAACCCTCTTTTTTAGGGAAGCTTTCATTAACCGAGGACAAATTTTCAACCTCGACGCCGTACATATCATAAAGATAGTCCGCTACTCTGCTTTCCTCAATGAAAGAGTCGTCTGCCCCGCCCGTAACGCAAAGGGCGGTTACCGCACAGTTTACTAAATCCTCTACAGAGGAAAGCTCCTCATCATAGGCGAAGCTGTGATTAAGCATATTAAGGAATCGTGCCTCAAGCACCTTTTCTGCGTCTGCATTCTCTGAAGATACCGTATTGCCAACCGTGGAATTGCCGGTTTCGTCCGCGGGGTTAGCAGATATAACAGAAAAAGAGGCAAGCACTGCCAAAGCCAATATTATGGAAATTATATTTCTAATTTTCATAGTGCCGACACCAACTTTAAAATTCTTACATACTAATTATACACAAAAGTCGGCAAAATTGCAGAAACAATTCGGTTACAAATAGTATCAGAATTGTAACATTTTCCGTCAATTTGTATACAAGCCCCGCTTAACATTGCGCAAATTCGACAATTTATATTTGTTTATGACATTTTAATAAATTTTTAAAAATTTTATTACAATTATTAGTTGTATTTGCTAACAAAGTGTGTTATAATGATTGCAACAACATATTACCCCGCACCAAGGCGCGGTAATTTAAAGGAGTGCATTATTTTGAAAGACTATCCCTTAAATCTCACACGGAGCGTTGCCCTGTTAGGTCACGGCGGCTCAGGCAAAACCACCCTTGCGGAAGCTATACTCTGCTACGGCAAGGCAACCGAGCGTATCGGAAAAACCGCAGACGGCACCTCTGTTATGGATTTTGACCCCGAGGAAAAAAAGCGTAAAGCTTCGGTTTCTGCTTCTGTTTACGCCCTTGAAACCGCTAATCAGAAGCTTAATATTATAGATGCACCGGGACTGTTTGATTTTGCGGGAGGCGTTTGCGAGGCGCTTACTGCGGCGGATACCGCCCTTATTGCCGTTTCCGGTAAATCGGGACTTACCACGGGAGCTAAGCTCAGCTTTGCAAAGGCACGCGCGGCAAAAAAGGCGGTTGCCTTCTTTGTGGGTAAGCTGGACTCCACCCACGCGCATTTTTACCGTGTAATCTCCGCCCTTGTAGGAAACTACGGCGCGGTTATTTGTCCCGTAGTTATACCCTATGTTGAAAATGACGAGGTCAAATGCTACATAAATTTAATCGAGAATAAGGCGTATGCCTGCGACGGGCTTGAATTAAAGGAAATGCGTATGCCGGTAAGCCGTGACGCGGACGAAATGCGCAGTATGCTGCTTGAGGCGGTCGCCACAACCGATGACGCCCTTATGGAAAAATATTTCGCGGGCGAGGAATTTACCCCCGAGGAAATTAAAACAGGACTTAAAAAGGGAGTTTGCTCAGGTGATATATGCCCCGTATTCGCGGGCGTTCAGCAGACGGGCGCCGCCGTGCCGATGCTGGTAGACGCTCTGCTTGAAATCACCCCCTCCTCCGCCGATTTGGGATATACCCTCTCAGACGGCGAGGAAAAGCAGTTTGACGAGAACGGTGAAAATGCCTTGGTTGTATTTAAAACCATTGCCGACCCGTTTGTAGGCAAGCTTTCATATTTCAGGGTGCTTTCGGGCAAGATTAAAAACGATATCCGCCTTATAAACAGCCGCACGGGCGATGAAGAGCGCCTTTCCAAGGTGATGTGGCTCAAAGGCGGCAAGCAGGAGGACGCCGACTGCATAAAAGCGGGCGACATCGGCTCTGTCGCAAAGCTCGGCAATGTTTTAACCGGCGATACCCTTTCCGCTTCGGGTAAAATTTCGGCGGCGGCGGTAGAGTTCCCCGACCCCTGCCTTTCTGTGGCGGTTTATCCCAAGGCGAAGGGCGATGAGGAAAAAATTGCCTCCGCCTTTAACCGTATTGCCGAGGAAGACCCCACCATTTCGGTACATACAGATAACGAAACCCACGAGCAGATTTTGTCGGCGCTCGGCGAACAGCATATTGATGTTATCGTTTCCCGCCTAAAATCAAAATTCGGTGCGGAGGTTGAGCTGAAAAAGCCGAAAATCGCCTACCGCGAAACCATCAGAAAGCCTGTTAAGGTACAGGGCAGACATAAAAAACAGTCGGGCGGTCACGGTCAGTTCGGCGATGTATGGATTGAGTTTGAGCCCTGCGAGTCGGAGGAGCTCGTATTTGAGGAAAAGGTCTTCGGCGGCGCGGTTCCCAAAAACTTCTTCCCCGCAGTTGAAAAGGGTCTACGCGACAGCACCGCAAAGGGCGTGCTTGCAGGATATCCTATGGTAGGGGTAAAAGCTACACTTGTTGACGGCTCGTACCACCCTGTCGATTCCTCGGAAATGGCCTTTAAAACAGCGGCTTCAATAGCATTTAAGGAGGGTATTCCCCAGGCGGCTCCCGTACTGCTTGAGCCTATCGGCACCCTTAAGGTGCTCGTTCCCGATGAAATGCTCGGCGATGTTATAGGCGATATTAACAAGCGCCGCGGCAGAATTATCGGTATGAATCCCGCCGAAAACAAAATGCAGGAGATTGTAGGCGAGGTGCCTATGGCTGAAATGTCCGACTTTGCGACGGCAATGCGTTCAATTACCCAAGGCACGGCTACCTTCACCCTCGCCACCGCCCGTTACGAGGAGGTTCCCACCGCTATAGCGCAAAAAATAATAGACGAAGCGAAATAAATTTTTTGGGGCTGTAAAAAAACACAACAACTCCAAAGGCGGATTAATTAATCAAAAGTAAAATAAAGAAGCTTAGCAAAATCAGGAAATAAGGCTAATTCCAAGCTTGGTTGCTTTTTAGGAGACAAATTGGGGTTTGTAGGGGTCTTTGATTGGCTGATAA
>JAXJVI010000067.1:0-2045 GCA_036308615.1 Acutalibacteraceae bacterium
CAATTCACGAATTGTCCGTTTTTCATACAAAAACTTTGAAGTAGTATATATATTATTGATACTGAAGCCAAACAATCCCTCAGTCAACTTCGTTGACAGCTCCCTTTACACAAGGGAGCCTTTTTTATATTTATCCGCCTTTAAATCAACAGATTTTTATTTTAGATAACCTTGCTTAAAAAGTCCTTAAGTCTCGGGCTTTTGGGATTGCCGAATACTTCCTCGGGTGTGCCCTCCTCCATAATAATTCCTTGGTCGATAAAGAGCACGCGGTCTGCAACTTCTCTTGCAAAGCCCATTTCGTGGGTTACAACCGCCATTGTCATACCCTCATTTGCAAGCGTCTTCATAACATCAAGCACCTCGCCCACCATTTCGGGGTCGAGAGCCGAGGTCGGCTCGTCAAAGAGCATTACATCGGGCTGCATACAAAGGGCGCGGACGATTGCTACCCTCTGCTTTTGTCCGCCTGAGAGCTGGGAGGGATAGGCGTTAGCCCTGTCCTTAAGTCCTACGCGGTCAAGCAGAGCGAGCGCACGCTCCTCCGCCTCCGCCTTTGTGGCTTTTTTAAGCTTTACAGGCGCTATAGTCATATTTTTAAGCACCGTCATATTCGGGAAAAGATTGAACTGCTGAAAGACCATACCCATCTTTTGGCGGTGAACATTTATGTTTACCTTAGGGTCGGTAATGTCGGTTCCCTCAAAATAAATATGCCCGCCTGTCGGCTCTTCAAGGAGGTTGAGGGTACGCAGAAAGGTGGATTTTCCCGAGCCCGAAGGCCCAATTATAACCACAACCTCGCCTTTTTTTATTTCGGTATCAATACCCTTTAAAACCTCAATTTCACCGAAAGACTTTTGCAAATTTTCGGTTTTGATAAGCACCTCGTTAGTGGTCACTGGTACGCAGCCTCCTTTCAAGCTTTCCTACAAGCCAGGTTAAAACCATAACTATTACAAGATAAATAGCCGCTACGGTGATAAGGGGCAGGAAATAAGAGTATGTGCGCCCCGCAATCGAGTTGCCCGCCTTTGTAAGGTCTACAACGCCGACATATCCGGCTACTGAGGTTTCCTTTAAAAGGGCGATAAACTCATTGCAGAGGGTGGGGAGGACGGTTTTAAACATCTGTGGAATAACAATATGTATCATAGTTTGAACATAGTTAAGACCCAAAGAACGCCCCGCCTCAAACTGTCCGTTATCCACCGCCATAATTCCGCCGCGGAAGATTTCCGCAACATATGCGCCCGAATTTATACCGAAAGCGAAAATACCAATCGGTACGCCGTCCCTTACCGAGACAAAAATCAGGAAGTATGAAATCATAAGCTGAACGACAACAGGAGTGCCGCGGATAACCGTCAGATAAAGCTTGCAAACAGCGTTTAGAAACGCCAGTATAAAATATCCTATACCCTTGTGACGGCTCATTTTATCCCGGTTTTTATCGTATGTAGAGCGCACGGCGGCAACGATTATGCCTATCATTATACCGATAATCAAAGCACCGAAGGTGATTTTAAGTGTGTTTACAAAGCCCGTTATCAGTTGCTCGTATCGGTTGCCCTCGATAAATACGAACCTGAACTCGTCCGCAATAGAGCTAAACCAGCCCGAAACAGCGTTAATTATGCCTGCCAATACATTAACTCCTTTCTACACTAAAAAACAGGGCGGTTGAAAAACCGCCCCTAATTATTTTAATTAGTCAGCCTTGATGTATTTGTTAACAACCTTTTTAACAGAACCGTCTTCGATAAGCTCTTTAAGAGCGGTGTTAACCTTTTCCTGAAGCTCGGTGTTTTCCTTTGCAAAGCAGATTGCGTAATCCTCGGTTACATATTCGGTGTCAAGAATCTTAAGACCCTCGTTTGCGGCGACATAAGCCTTTGCGGGCTCGTTATCGATAATAACGCAGTCAACCTTGCCGCCCTTTAAAGCCTCAACAGCCAGTGCGCCGTTCTGATAGCCTGTTACATTTTCTTCACCGTAGCCGCCGTTTTCGGGGGTGTCGGAAGCGTAGATATAACCTGTTGTAC
>JAXJVI010000068.1:0-13307 GCA_036308615.1 Acutalibacteraceae bacterium
AAATGTTCTCGACCGTAGCTGAACCGTAAATGTTCTCGACCGTAGCTGAACCGCAAATGTACTTGACCGTAGCTGAACCGCAAATGTACTTGACCGTAGCTGAACCGCAAATGTACTTGACCGTAGCTGAACCGCAAATGTACTTGACCGTAGCTGAATCGCAAATGTACTTGACCGTAGCTGAATCGCAAATCTCAACATTCTTGCAATCCTTTATATAATGATTTTCGCCGCTGTTTATCTTAAGATTGTCCACGCCGATATGTATATGTGTTTCAGCCCACTTTTCCACAGCTTCGACTATGCGCGGTAAATATTTTTCTTCGTCAAACCAATCAGGTATAATATCTTGGTCTATCCGTAAATGCCATTCAGAAACAGGCGTGAAAACATCGTTGTCAAGTGGTGAATACTCAAACCGTACAAAGGTTTTTGTGGCGTTAAGGTAATTATCCTCAATGCCTAATTCGTCCAACATATCCGTGTGACTGTCGTATTCGGGAAGAAAAATCCTGTCCCTTAATACGATTCCTGATTTTAATTTACACATTTTTTATTTCCTCCTATTTGACAAATTTAATATTTCGTGTTATAATAACCATATCCTATTTGACTTTGCCGCTTATCGGAGTCCATTCCGATGGGCGGCTCTTTTTATGTCATTCATCGTTTACCACCCCCAATACTATCCCTGCCGCAACACAGCACTTAATAAGACATTCGCAGTCGAGCGTAAACGGCGCCTTTTTAAACTTTGTCACGGTATTAATCCCCACATGTGCCTTTTCCTTAAATTCATGGTCTTTAAAGCCGTTTTCCTGCCATTTTTCTTGAATGACAGCTCTTAACTGCCGCTCCTGCTTCCTAAATTCCTTTTCCATTGCCGCTTTTCGCTTTTCTTCAAGTGTTAAGTATGTTTTAGGCATATTCTCACCGCCTTTCAATTTGTTTTAGTTTGTGCTATAATCACTTTGGAGGAGGTGATTATAAATGAATAATAACTTTTGCCCGTTAATCAATGATTATTGCAAATCAAACTGTGTATTTTTAGAACAACAGGCGAGTGCATCGGGATACGGATTAGTTAAGCAGTGCTCATTGGCAGGAGCAATTAAAAATTCTATAGACCGACCAAATGCCGAAGTACTTATTCAATTAAAAAATCTTTTAAGCAAATTATGAAATTAGGTCTTCTCCACATTAGGATTTGCTTTCCATTCAAATTTTTGTACCGTAGATGTATGCTCAATAGTCCACTTTGCACTATTCAGGATTTCATAAGCTTCATCTATGGTGCATTTTTTTGCGCTAAGCAAATTTACAACCTCTACCGCAATTCCCACTTTTTCTTCAGTAGTCTTTTCAAAATTGCCTTCTGTTTTTTCACCCATATAGAATATTTCCTCCCTCTCTTCGTCTGAAAGCTCCAAAAGCTCCGCAAGCAAATATACTTGACTTACCTTAAAATCAATTTCACCACTCATTTTGTGCGATACACAGCTCCGTGTAACGCCTAAAGCCTTTGCAATATCAGAATAACTTAAGCCTTTCTTCTGAATTGCCTTTTTGAGTTTTTCTAAATCGACCATTTTCTCACCCCCCTTTTTTATGCCATATCCTCAACATTTATCACCTAAAAAGTTGAAATTGTTTCCTTTTTGTGGTACAATGTATTGTAGACAAGATAATAATCCATACATTATGTTGTTTTACAATACAACTGAACTGGAGGTGATAAAATGTCATTAGAAAATAATAATTTAAATCCGCAGTGTAATGCAGAAAAACTCGCTATGCTTTATCTAAAAAACCAAAACATTTCAGGTAAGACTCCTACTCAAATTCACGAAATGTATTTAAAAGCATATTACGAAATCAGAAGCGATTATTTGCAAAAACTACGCAGCGGATATTTTGCACAACAAAATCGCTGATTACCAACCGAATGTCAAAAGAACATTCATAATTTCTAAAATGCAGTGTGTATTTTCAATTAAATTTGCATTTTCCTTTTTACTATCCTCCGCAAGCAACTCTAACTGCTTGTAGAGGATTTCTTTTTTATTGTCTTCCACTTTTCTTACCCCCCTCTGCGGATTTTGTTTTTGCTTATTTTGTTGCTATTACGCAACATTTTTGGTAAAAAAATAAGGTATCTGTTCAGGTGGTATATCAAGGACAGAACAAATAGAAATAACTTCCGTAATATCAAAAAGTGAATAACCGTTTAGCTTGTTGCTAAAGGTATTAAGCGGTATCCCAGTCTTTTCACTCATTGAACGATAAGTTTCGCCTTTTTCCCTGATTTTACCCTTAAGTACATTAAGTTCAGGATATTTATTCATGTGTTCATCTCCTTTCTGTTGCGTTTTCGCAATATTAATATACCACATAATCTTTTGTTTGTCAATGCGTTTTCGCAACTTTTTTATATTTTTTTGAAATTTGTCATTGATTTTCGCAACAATATATGATAATATATAACCTACAAAGAGGTGATATTTTTGAAGAAAGATGATTTCGATATAAAAGTTTTTTCGAATAGATTTTCTGAACTACTTGAACAATCTAACGAAAATACGCATTCCCTCGCAAAAAAGCTTGGATTAAGCCCAGCAACAATTAGCCGATATGCAAACGGAATTATGGCGCCGAAACTTCCAACTTTATATGCTATGGCGGATATTTTCGATGTAAATCCTATTTGGCTTTTCGGCTTTGATGTACCTCGCGCAAAACAATCCGACTACATAAACCTCCCCCCTCCGAATATAACCGAGGATTACACAACATTCCCTGTTGAAGTAGAAATCGCGGCGGGATATGAGCATATAGCGCTTGAAGATTGGGAGGGCGATACGGTTGATATATCCGACGACTATTTAAGGGGTCACAATAAAAGCGATTTTTTTGTTTTGAGAGTTAAGGGCGAAAGTATGTACCCCGAATATCAGGACGGCGACAAGGTGCTTGTGCTGAAACAGTCGGTTGTCAATTACAGTGGACAGGTTGGTGTAGCAGTCTATGACGGCGAACTTGCAACCCTTAAAAAGATTGAATATACAGAGGGCGAAAGTTGGGTACGATTAGTTCCTATTAACCCCGCTTTTCCTCCGAAACTTATTGAAAATGAAGATTTAGAATATTTACGCGTCCTCGGCATACCGAAGCTTATTATTAGGGAAGTTAATAGATAGTTTTAATAATTGAGGTTAAATTAATGAGTGTTTTAATACTGTTTGGCTGTTATGCTGTTTTTACCTTAATATTGGTCGGTTTTAAGCATTTCGGAATATCTTTTAAAGAGAAAATAGGAAAGCATTATTTTTCTCTTTTGTTGTCTTTCCTATTAGCTGCCGTTTTACTGCTTTTCTATTATTTTGCAACTGATGATAGTTTTATTTATTCGGTAGCTAATATTATCTGTCAACTTTGCGCTATTTCCCTTATTGTATATGTTGTTTCGAATATTTTCAATTTGATACGCAAAAAAGCAAAATCAAATTCAGGAAGTTTTCTTATATCCATATTGGGTGATAAATTCTATATTGCTACAACGGTAGTTTTGTCTCTTTTGTTTGTTTATATTTTTGCAAGTCCTTCTTTTCAGCAATTAATAAATTATCATCATTTGCAAAGAGAACCAATCGGCGGAACATACGCTTATTACGTAATAGCAAAAAACGAAAAAAATCAGGAGTATACTCTACCGGCTGCTGTATCAATATCATACGAAACCGATACCGATTTACGGTATAATCCTAATACATTTAACGATGAGGAAATAACCACTCAATCGGACACTTTCATTATAAATCGCATATATTTTAAAAACGGTGGTTATTTATATTTCGAAGAACCTTTAATATTTTATAAGCCTAATGAAACCATTTATGCAACAGACCAAAACAATAAAGACTGGAAAATTAAACTCACTGACCGTCATGCAAAAAGCGAATTTGTAAAAGAACACAATCCAATATCTAAATTAGATTATATATTCCATATTTGCATAGCAGTTTCAGCTATTCTTCAATGGTGCTTATGGTATAAAGCATTAATTAACCAAACTAAAAATATAAAATAAAACCCTCTGCCCGATAGTGGAGGAATGACGATCGAAAAACAATCAGGGCTGTTGTTTAGGTAGTCCTAACCCTCTAATAAAAATATTCGGAAGTGTTGAAAATGTATGACCGCGAGTACGACCCCGAGCTTTTTATAATAACCCATAAGGAGCAGGAATTATTAAAACGCCTCCGTGAGCTTTCCGATGAAGATAAAACCGAAATAGAAAAGCTGACTCTCGACCTCGCGCTAAAGGATATTCAAGAAAAATAAAATCTCCACACTGAGGTGGAGGAAAATAAAAGAAAATAGACTTACAATGAATAAAATAATGCAGAAAAACATAAATTTTTAATACTGACGAAAAAATGTCCTTGACACAATAATGTGACTTGTGGTATAATTCCGTCAGTGAACGCGTTACAGTAACCTGCGGGGCTGTAACCCAGAAAGCTCTCTGCATTATTGCAGGGAGTTTTTTGTTTTATGAAAGAACCTAAGAAATTTTTTACATACGAAGAACAAATAGAACTGTTAAAAAATAAGAAATTAATCATCGCCGATGAACAAAGAGCAATTAATTATTTAAAACAATACAGTTACTATTCCCTAATTTCGGGATATAAAGACATTTTCAAAGTCGAAAAAAAACGGTAACTATCGCCCTGACGCAAAATTTGAACATATCGTTTTACTATACCAGCTTGATAATATGTTAAAATATCTTTTTCTGCAAAAAATAATAAACATTGAAAAGCATATTAAATCTTTATATTCCTATTCATTTTGTAGCCTTTACGGAGAAACACAAGATGATTATTTGAATGTTAATAATTATAATTATATTCCAAAATATCAATCTGTAATTAATGATTATGTTTCATTGGTAAGCTCAACATTAAAGAACTCAGAAAAATATCCAAATATTAATTATAACATTAAAACCTATGGAACAGTTCCGTTGTGGATAGTTATTCATTCGTTAACATTTGGAAATATTTCAAAATTATATTCTTTTTCTATGCCTAAAGTGCAAAGCGAAGTATCCCGCGAGTTTAAAGGCATTTATAGTCACCAGTTATCGGCTATTTTAAATATATTAACAAAATATAGAAATGTTTGCGCACATGGTGAGAGGTTATATAATTACAGAACGCAAAAATCATTATTAGACTTGCCTCTCCATTCGCAGATTAAAGGTTTGTATAATATTTCAAAGAATGATTTATTTAATGTATGTATTTCTTTCAAATATTTACTTCCTAAAGATAATTTTGACGGTTTTATAGACGATTTAAGTTTTGTTATTCAATTATATTTTGAAAAACTTGATGATTATTATAGGTCAGAAATACTTAAATGTATGGGGTTTCCTGATAACTGGAAAGAAATATTGTTAAATTAAGTTTGACATTGATTAAAAAAACTCCGCCCGGTGCGCCAACACCAAAGCGGAGCCGTACCGGACGGAGCCGATACAATGCCTTAACAAGCATATATATTGTACCACACCCGTCCGAAAATTGCAAGAACAAGAAAGGACGGATTGTTATGGCAAAAGCAAAAAAACTTCCGAGCGGAAACTGGCGGGTGCAGGCGAGCGTTGTTATTGACGGTAATTTGATTCGCCGTTCATTCACTGATACAGATAAGGGGAGGGCAGAGCTTGCAGCTAAAGAATGGCAGGTAAAACAAGAAGAATTATCTGTCCACGAAAATATAACGCTTTCCGTAGCGTTTGAGCGGTATATAGCCGCAAAAGAAAATGTTTTGTCTCCGAGTACAATAAAAGCATATAAAATAATTTCTAAGAACTATTTCGGCGGCATTAAGAACATAAAGGTTGATAAGCTTACGCAAGAGCAGATACAAAAGGAAATCAATATCTTGTCCGCAGACAAAACTCCTAAGACCGTCAGGAACGCCCACGGGCTGCTGTCGGCGGTTCTTGAAATGTTTAGACCCGGTCTTACACTTCATACAACCTTACCGCAGAAGAAGGAGCGGAAAATCACGATACCCGGTGATTCAACCGTATCACTTGTTCTCAAAGCCGCAAAGGGGACAAGGCTTGAGTTGCCTATTCTGCTTGCCGCTTTCGGTCCGATGAGGCGCGGCGAAATCTGCGCTATCACAACGGACGATTTAAAAGGGAACACTTTAACCATCAACAAGTCCCTTGTTAAAGACTCGGATAATAAATGGCTGATAAAGCAGCCTAAATCGCTCGCAGGATACCGTGAAATCGAATTACCTGACTTTGTTGCCGAAAAATTTAAAAGCTTTGACGGCAGAATATATGACGGAACGCCCGACAGCTTGACAATAGCTTTTAAAAAGCTGTTAATTAAAAACAATATACCTATATTCAGATTTCACGATTTGAGACACTATAATGTTTCGATTCTGCACGCTATAGGAATACCCGACAAGTATATAATGGCGCGCGGAGGTTGGAAGTCAAATTATACTATGAACAATGTTTATAATCACGCCCTCAAAGAAAAGGCAAACGAATTCGATGTTAAAATCTCGGAACATTTCAAGGATGTGGTTTCGGGGCAGGAATCAGTTCCTGAAATCAAGTGAATCCGTGTGAAATTTCGTGTGAAGTTTTTATATTTTGTGTGAAATATTCATATTGTTTCGGCAATATAAAATTACATTTAAAAATGCATGTAACCCGCATAAACAAAGAAAAAGCCGCTGTTTTAGCGGCTTTTCTGTTTGGAGCGGATAATGGGAGTCGAACCCACCTATTCAGCTTGGGAAGCTAATGTTCTACCGATAAACTATATCCGCGTTTATCTTATTATACCATATTTTATCCTTTTTGCAAGTATTAATCCTTGGTTGACACCAAAAAATAATTGTGCTATCATTAAAAAGGTCTATTAAGTCTTAAAGGAGACGGTAAAAATGGAAAATATTAATGCATTTGAAGCATTGGGAATGACCCCTAAAAACGGAAAGCTCACGCCCGAGCAGATTAAAAAGGTAAAGAGCCTCGGCTGTCTTAGGGACAAGCGTTTTGAGGATATTTTCAATGTCCGGGTAATTACGGGCAACGGCAAAATCACCTCGGCAGAGCATAAGACCGTGGCGGAGGCAGCCGAGCTTTTCGGTTCTTCCGAAATAACCCTTACCACCAGAATGACCCTTGAAATTCAGGGTGTTCCTTACGATAAAATTCCCTCCCTTATTATGTTTTTAAAGGAAAGGGGTCTTGAGACCGGCGGAACGGGCGCAAAGGTACGCCCCGTTGTTTCCTGCAAGGGTACAACCTGCCAGTTCGGACTTATTGACACCTTTTCTTTAAGCCAAAAAATTCACGAAAGATTTTTTGTGGGATACGGTGATATAGCCCTTCCCCACAAGTTTAAAATTGCGGTGGGCGGATGCCCCAACAACTGTGTAAAGCCCGACCTTAACGACTTCGGCGTAATCGGTCAGCGCATTTTCACTCCCGATAAGGATAAGTGCCGCGGCTGTAAAAAATGTATTATTGCCGCCAACTGCCCGATGAAAGCCCCCTCCCTTGTGGACGGGAAAATACACATTGACCCCGAAATCTGTAACCATTGCGGCCGTTGTCATAAAAAATGCCCCTTCGGCGCTTTCAATGAGGCGGCTTCGGGCTACAAGGTATGTATAGGCGGACGCTGGGGTAAGAAAACCGCTATGGGCAAGCCCCTTTCAAAAATTTTCACTTCCGAAGAGGAGGTTTTGGATATTCTGGAAAAGACCATTCTTCTCTTCCGTGATGAGGGAATCAAGGGCGAGCGCTTTGCAGATACAGTAAACAGATTAGGATTTGATTATGTTGAGAAAAAGCTTATCGGCGAATAAAATTCTCTGCCTTTTTACGGCAACAATCCTCTTAGTTGCGGCGCTCGGCGGATGTTCCGATAAAAACGAAAGCTCCGAAATCAGCGATACCGTCACCTTTACCGACGCTTTGGACAGAACCGTCACCGTAAGCAAAAATCCCGAGCGGACAGCCGCTTTGCTCGGCGCTTTTGCCGATACCTGGGTCTCTGCGGGCGGTGCGCTCTGCGCCGCGGCGGAGGACGCGTGGGACGATTACGCTCTTACCCTTGAAAACGCCGTAAATTTAGGCGGCGCACATTCCCCAAGCCTTGAAGCTTTACTTTCCGCCGACCCCGATTTTGTAATCGCCAGCGCCTCGACAGCGGCGGATGTCGAAATGCAGGAAACCCTTGAAAACGCGGGAATTACCGTAGCTTACTTTGATGTAGATAACTTTAACGATTACCTTGCTATGCTTAAAATCTGCACCGATATAACCGGCAGAAAGGATTTATACGATCAAAACGGCAAAAGGGTAAAAAAGGAAATCGAAAATATTAAGGACGAATTTAACGCGAAAAAGCTCCCCGAAGAAAAGCGTACCGTATTGCTCCTTAGAGCCTCGGCAAGTCTGCTTAAGGCAAAGGGCAGCGAGGATACGGTGCTGGGCGAAATGCTTTGCGACCTCGGCTGTATAAACATTGCGGACAGCGACAAAACCCTGCTTGAAAATTTAAGCGTTGAAAGCGTTATCAGGGAGGAGCCTTACCGCATCTTTGCCGTATCTATGGGTGACGAAACCGCCGCCCGGAATAATTTAACAAAAACGATGGAGGAAAACCCTGCGTGGGGCAGGCTGGACGCCGTGGCGCAAAACCGACTGCACATTATGGATAAAAGGCTTTTCAACCTGAAGCCCAACTCAAGCTGGGCAAAGGCTTATGAACAGCTTACCAAAATCTTGCTCTCTTGACAGCAAAAGAATTAAAATACTTTACGCCGTCGGTTTTCTGCTATTGCTGATTTCCGCCGTTTTGGGAATAGCCTTAGGCTCGACCTCGCTTAGTTTTTCCGAAATTATTTCGGTGTTCAGGAGCGAATTTTCCACGGCGGGCGGCAGAATTTTTCTGTATGTAAGACTTCCCAGAACTGCGGCCTCGCTTATATGCGGGGCGGCCCTTGCCGTATCGGGAGCAGTTATACAAGGCGTGCTTGCCAACCGACTCGCGTCACCGAGCATTATAGGTGTAAACTCGGGCGCCGGGCTCGCCGTCACCCTTTGCACGGCATTTGGAATTTACGGCGGCTTAAGGCTTTCTCTTTTCGCGTTTTTGGGAGCCTTCGCCACGGTTATGGCGGTAAGCCTTTTAGCCCGTAGGACAGGCGCGTCACGGGGCACTCTTATACTTTTAGGTGTTGCGGTAAACAGCCTTTTAAATGCCTTTTCGGAGGCGGTCGTGACCTTTATCCCCGAGGTAGGGGTAATGAGCAACGATTTTAAGGTCGGCGAGTTTTCCTCCGTAACCTACACAAGGCTTCTGCCCGCCGTTGTTTTGATTGCAGTCTCGCTTGTAATTCTCTTCACCCTTACAAACGAGCTTGATGTTTTAACCTTGGGGGAGGACAGCGCAAGATCCCTTGGAATGAACACATCCCTTGTTCGCACCCTGTTTTTAATGCTTGCCGCCGTTTTGGCGGGCTGTGCGGTAAGCCTCGCAGGACTGCTTTCCTTTGTGGGACTTATTGTTCCCCACGCGGTAAGACGGCTTTCGGGGAGTAAGGCTTCCCGCCTTTTGCCCCTTTCCGCAATCTTCGGCGGGGCGTTCGTCTGCCTGTGCGATACAGCGGCAAGAAGCCTCTTTTCGCCCTATGAAATACCCGTCGGTATCATTATGGCATTCCTCGGTGCGCCCTTCTTTGTGTTTATCCTAATCAAAGGAAAAGGAGGGCATACTGTTGCTTGAGCTAAAAAATGTATGCGCCGGTTACGGCAAAAAGCGGATTTTAAAGGATGCTTCAATCTGCTTTAATAAATCGGAATTGGTTGCGGTTATCGGCCCTAACGGCTCGGGCAAGAGCACTATGCTTAAAGCCGCTATGGGTATTATCCCCCTGATTTCGGGCGAGATTTATATAGACGGTGAAAACACAAGCACTCTTTCCCGACAGAAGACCGCCCAAAAAGTCGCCTATCTCTCACAGGGTAAAAATGTGCCCGATATGACCGTAGGCCAGCTCTGCTTGCACGGAAGATTTCCCCATTTAAGCTATCCGAGGCGGTACACCGAAAGGGATAAAAGCATAGTTTCAGCCGCGCTGAACGAGCTTGGCATTTCCGAGCTTGCCGACAGGCCCCTTTCCTCCCTTTCGGGCGGTATGCGACAAAACGCCTATATTGCTTTGTCTCTGGCGCAGGACGCCGACTATATTCTCCTTGACGAGCCCACCTCTTATCTTGATATTTCTCATCAGCTTGAGCTTATGCGGACGGTTAAAAAGCTGACAAATGGCGGCAAAGGGGTTGTCGCGGTGCTCCACGACCTGCCGTTAGCCTTTGCATTTTCGGACAAAATAGCCGTAATGAAGGACGGCGGCATAATCGCCGAGGGCAAGCCCCAAGAAATATATAAACAACCCGTAATCCGTGAGGTTTTCGGAGTTGAGCTTGACTATCTGGAAAAAGAGAAAAGCTATCGCTACAAATATCAGCTTTAATTACAATCCCTCCGTCAACCTTACGGTTGACGGGGCTGTAAAAAAACAAATCGGGGTTTGTCTAACTTTCTTTGTCTTACGCTCTAAAAAACCTTGATATTACTGGGTTGTTCAGCAAATTTATACTCAACTGTTATGTATTTTCCCTTGTTTTTGCCCTTATGAGCGAAAATAAGGGAAAGTTTTTGTTTTTATCCGCCGACTACCTTATCAAGCAGTCTTGCGGAAGTACGCTTCGCTTCTCTTGTGGAATGAGCGTACACATTCATCGTGGTACTTACATCGGCGTGTCCTAAAAGCTCCTGCACATCCTTCGGCGCTGCCCCATTTGAGAGTAGATTACTTGTGAATGTGTGACGAAGTTGGTGAAAGTGAAACCCTTCCAATCCCTTGACCTTTTCTCTTGCCCGTCTGCACATAATACCGATTGTACTTGGCGATTCATACGCTCCGTCAGGTCTTAAGCACACAAAGGATATTCCATTATATCCCTCGGGCGCCTTTTCGTTTCTCGGAAGTGTATAGACCTCGTAGTATGTACGGTCTTTCTCTTTGACCTCTTTGTAATAGTTGAGGCAATATAATTCGCCGTAGCGTAAGCGGTTTTTGTGCTGTTCGAGCTTGGCTGTTCGCAGAATTTTAGCCAAAGCGTCACAAAAGTCCACCGTTCGTACCTTCCTGCGTTTGGTAGCCCCTATCTCGGTCTTGTGCCTTGCTCCGTTATAGCGCATACTGCGGCGTACCGTGAGGTACTGCTTTTCAAGATTCACATCTTGCCAAGTCAGTCCGCAGACTTCACCAATGCGAAGTCCGGTGTAGTAAGCAATCTGTATGGGGAGCAGTGCGGGGTTATCCTTTGCTTTTAGAAAATCCTCAAGCTTAAGGTATATTTCGTGAGTCAGCGTCGGTATAGAAGTGCCCTCTCCGTTATTATCCGAGAACAGCTCGTAATCATCCTTTTTGCCGCGCCATACGACATACTGCATTGGGTTAAAGGAAATCATACGCTTTGGAAATACTGCAAAGCGGAACGCCCCTTGCAGAACGGCGGAGAATAATCTCAAATATCCCTTGCTTAGTGCTTTCGCTTTTGTACCGTCCGGATTCACTCCGCCAAAACTGAGCAGATCCATAAATGCTTGCAAATGGTCGGCTGTTACACTTTTCAGTTTTCGGTTACCGATAGGATATTGCTTGATACGGTTCACGACACCTTGATAAGCCATCACCGTACCGTTGCTTAGATTGCCGGGTTTCAGTTCTTCCTCAACCCACATATCAAGTAACATACCCACCGTCGTGTTTTCGGATATTGCCACGAATTTCTTTACTTCATAGTCTTCCATTGCCTTGCGAAGCAGAGCTTCGGTTTCGCTTTTGCTTTCGGTGCCGGGGAACTCCTTTTGAACTCTGTTACCGCTTTCGTCTTCTACATAAAAGCGGTAATACCACTTTTTACCTTTCTTTCTGACAGATCCTTTTGCCATAATAAAACTCCTTTCTGTTGGCAAACGGAACTGTTGCAATGTGTACCTTTATTATACCATTTTTCGGCGCAAAAAGCAACAGCTCCTATGTGTTTTTACCTGTCAGCTTACTGATTTTACATTATCTATATCGCGTAGATCTACGCCTTGATTTATCTTTAAAAACTCTGTTAAAGCATCGGTTCTAACAATGTGCTTGCGGCCTATGAGCAGCACAGGTATTTTGCGCTCGCTTACTAATAAACGCAATGTATTTCTTCCGATACCGGTATATTCAGCAGCTTCTTCAATAGTCATTGCAATTTTTTCTACCATTGGCGATACCTCCTTAGAATTTATTACCTCCATTTCTGCCGGAGGCGGGCTTCAAAACATACAACATAAAAATTCTCCTCACAGACGGTGGCAAACTGCCATCTCTGTTACATTCTTCCTAATTGTCCCTATATATCAATCCTGCGGTTTAGTCAACAGGATTTAATCGTCAATTCAAATCAATCCTTCATCATTTTAAAAAACAAATTACTTTTTCTGTGGCTTATCTGCCAAATAAATTCTTGTAACCTCAGTTCTGTGGTGGCCTAAATTCTCGCTTACAATCTTGCGTGCTCTGCGTGGTCTCTCTTTTAATTCATTTTCATAGGTTCTTTGTGCGTAGGTGTGGCGAAGTCCGTGCCAAGAGATTGTCTCGGTTCTTCGCTTTTTACCGTCTTCGCTAAAACCTGCTCGATTCGCGACTATGAAATATTTTCGGTTATAACTTATCCAATTCTGCAGGGAACGCTTTTCTCTCTGTACGCCGCCCTTTTCACTTCCTGAGATTAAATAATCTCTTGGGTAACGACCTGAGCATTTGGCATAGTCCAAATACTTAGTAATAATACCGCATTGCTTTGCACTTAAATCAATAGCCCTTGTCTGACCGCCTTTGCCTTTTATGACAAGTTGTCCTGTCTTTAAGGCAGACATAAGATATTCAACTCTAAGTGTACAGACTTCTTCAAGCCGTAAGCCAAACTCGCAAGCAAAATCTATGGCAATAACCACATCCTGTCTGCCTCGTGTAACGGCTAACCGTCGCATATTATCAATCTCGGTTTTAAGAAAAGAATGATCTTCCTTACCTGTCGCTCGTTTAGGCAATGATAACTTATCGTTTTTTGAAAGTCTATTTTTACTGCCTGACTTTCTATGAAAATACCGTATGCCTGACAAATCGGACTGAAT
>JAXJVI010000069.1:0-1559 GCA_036308615.1 Acutalibacteraceae bacterium
CAGGGTAATGCTAAAACCAATTGGATATGGATAGTGATAATCGGCCTTATTTATGCCGTAGTTTATTACCTTGTTTTCTTCTTTATGATCACTAAGTTTAAATACAAGACTCCCGGCAGGGAAGCCGATGACGAAGAGACAAAATTATTTACGCGCAAGGATCTAAATCTTCGAAATGAGGCGTTAAAGGCCGCCGACAAATGCACCTCAGACACGGTGAGCGCCTTAATACTGGCGGGGCTGGGAGGTAAAGCTAATCTTGTTGATTTAGATTGCTGTGCAACCAGACTGAGAATATCCGTCAGCGATCCTGCTCTCGTAAACGATGCACTTTTAAAGCAAAGCGGTGCTTCGGGTATTATTCACAAGGGTCAGGGCGTGCAAATAATTTACGGACCACAGGTGTCGGTAGTTAAATCCGATCTTGAAGACTTTTTGGATTCTCCGAAATCAGACGAGCCATTCAAATTCGAACCCGATAACACCCTATTAAAAGAAGAAAATCCCGAAACTCAAAAAGACGTGACAGCTTCATTTGAGCTAGCGGCGCATATGAACGGCACCGTTGTTAATTTGGAAGATGTTGAAGACGAGGCATTTTCCTCTGAGGTTCTGGGAAAAGGTATCGCCGTTGAGCCGATAGAAGGAAAGCTTTATTCTCCCTGCGACGGCAAGGTGGATATGGTTTTTGATACCAATCACGCCGTCAACATCGTATCCAAAGAGGGCTGTGAAATACTTCTGCATATAGGCATAGACACCGTAAAATTAGGCGGGAAATATTTTGAAGCCCATGTAAAAGATGATTGCGAGGTCAAAAAGGGCGATCTGCTCATTTCTTTTGACCTTGAGGGAATTAAAAGCGAAGGCTACAAGGTGACCACTCCTATGGTTATATGCAACACCGACGATTACACCTCGGTTGAAGCTGTTTCCCAGGGCGAAATATCCAAGGGCGATAAAATACTTGAAATTAAATAAAATCAAAGGGGCTGTACATTATGAAACAATTCAATTATACAATTAAAGACGAAGTCGGCATACACGCAAGGCCTGCGGGTATGCTAGCTAAGACGGCAAAGGGATTTCAGAGCGAGATCATCATAGAAAAAGATGGAAAGACCGTAAACGCCACCAAACTGATGATGCTTATGGGCATGGGTATAAAATGCGGTGATACCGTCACCGTCACCGTCACCGGTGAGGATGAGGAAGCGGCGACCCGCGCATTACAGGACTTTTTTGCCGCAAACCTTTAAGCTGAGAGAGGAGGCGGCGATATGTTGAAGTTTACAGGAAAAGGTGTATACGGTGCAATTGCTGTGGGCAAAGCTTCTGTTTTTTTCAAAAAGAAGAAAACCAAGATTCGCCGCACCGGTATCGTTGATATCGAAGCGGAATTCGCCCGTGTGGAAGCCGCAAAAGCCAAAGCGGCGGAGGAGCTTTCTCTTATCTATGAAAAAGCCCTCAGAGAGGTCGGCGAAACAAACGCACAGATATTTGAGATACACATGATGATGCTTGAGGATGACGATTATAACGAGTCTATACGCCATATC
>JAXJVI010000070.1:0-7117 GCA_036308615.1 Acutalibacteraceae bacterium
TACGGCATAGAGGCGATTGTAAACTGGCCCGTCATCTGGAGACCGTATATACATAAGCAGTTGGCGGCGCTTGAAAGCGGCGTCGTCGGTAAGCTTATTAAGAGCTTTTATATCAACGGACATACAGGTCCTCTGGGTAAAGGCGCAAAGCACCGCGGAGTTACCGAAAAGGCTCAGGAAATGACCGATGACGAAAGAGCCTCTACCTGGTGGTATAAATCAAATACGGGCGGCGGAGCATTTCTTGATATAGGGTGTTACGGCTGTTTCTTCAGCACTTGGGCAAGAGAGAACGACGACCTGCCGCTGTCGGTTTGTGCGTCTGCGGGAAATTATAATACTCCCTATATGGACGCGCCTGATAATGTAGCGGGTATTATTGAATATAAAAATTCGCTCGGCGTCTATGAGGGATCGTGGACCGTCCCGCAGGCCTCCCTGCCGACGGGTCCGATATATATTTGTACCGACGGCGTCCTTTACTGCACCCCTGAAAAGGATGTAAAAGCAATGGATATTTACGGCAATGAAATCGAGCTTCACGATTATGAAATAACCGAGCACATTGCAAATATTGCCGATCATTACGCATACTGTAGGAAGAATAATCTGCCTCTTATAAAAACCGTAACGCTTGATTACAATATACGCGTTATGGCATTGCTTGACGCTTCTTTAAAATCGGCGGCAAGCGGTAAAAAGGAGCTGATCGATAATGACTTTTGATAAAGCCGTTGTTGCCGATATTGAACGGGCCGCCATACACGACGGCCCCGGAATCCGCACAACGGTTTTTTTTAAGGGCTGTCCGCTTAATTGCGCATGGTGTCACAATCCCGAGTGTAAACAAAAAGAACCTCAGGAAATGTTTTATCCCGAGAAATGTATAGGATGCGGAATGTGTAAAGAGGGCTGTTTTTCGGGCGCGAGGATAATTTGCGGTCGGGAAATGACGGCAGAGGAAATTTTCGAGCAGATACTTGAAGACAAGGCTTATTATTTTTCGGACGGTGGCGTTACATTTTCGGGAGGAGAGCCGCTTATATATCCGGAGGTTATAAAAGAGCTGATAAAAAAGTGCAAAGCCGAAAATATTAATACCGCGGCAGAGACTTCTTTAGCACTTTTTGATGACGAATTACTGGGTCAGCTTGATTTAGTAATGGCGGATTTTAAAATTTTCGATTCTGAAAAACACAAAAAATACACGGGTATCAAAAACGACGCAATTAAAAAGAATTTTTTAAAGCTTGATAAGCTTGATGTTCCGTTTCTTGTAAGAACACCTATAATACCCGGTGTAAACGACAGTATCGAAGAAATAACAGAGATAAGGGATTATATTAAAGGCTTTAAGAATATTATAGGTTATGAGCTTTTGCCTTATCACCCGTTGGGCATTGCAAAGCAAAAAGCCCTGGGGCTTGAAGAAATAAGGTTTAAGGTGCCGACAAAAGAAAAAATGGAGGAACTGAGAAAATATGCTGACCTATATAGATAGAATCAAAATATTGAGAGAGAAAAAAATTAAAGATACGCTGCTCAAAAGGGAACAGAACGGATATACGGATCTTGACGATTTCGGTACTGTGCCTTTGCCGAAGAATTATAAGGTTGAGCCTTGGTTTAACAGCGAAAACGGCAGTTTTTACGGCTATGACGGTATGAGCGAAAATTTCTGCCGCGTTATGGACGCACATCCGCCCTATGTTGACCCGCTTGAAATGCTTTGCGGGCGTTGGCGCGATATGCTCGTAAATTACCGCGGAGACCTTCACTATATGCCTGATTGGAGAAAAGCACAGCTTAGTGACGAGGATTTGGCGGGGGTCACAAATCAATGGAGCAAGCGTTGGGACGAAATACGTTTTCCTTATGACGAATTGAAGCCGTTACAGAAAAAGTATAATATACAAACCGGAATTGACGGAGACGCTCATTTGGCATGCGATTATTCAATAGGACTTTCGTTAGGCTTCGGGGGCTTTCTTGAAAAGATAAATAAATACCGCGCCGTAAATCCGGATAAAAAGGATTTTTATGATGCTGAAGAAAAATGCGTAAACGCAATAATCAGGTTTATTGACAGACATATTGAGGAAATCAAACGGCAGTTAGAGAGCGAAGAAAGAGAAGAAATCAGGCAAAATCTTGAAGAAATGCTTGAAACCAACCTTGCAATCCGTTTAGACAAACCCAAGACCTTCAGGCAGGCGTGCCAGTGGGTGGCGTATTTCAACTGTGCGTCAAGAGTTTACACCCGTGACGGCGCGGGCTTTCAGCTTGATACTCTGCTTTTGCCGTATTATGAAAACGATATTAAAAACGGTGTGCTTGACGATGAGACCGCTAAGTTCCTTATAGCAAACCTTTTGCTTATCGACCCGCATTATTATCAGGTTTCGGGTGTTGACGAGAACGATAAGGATCTTACAAATCACCTTTCATATCTCGTGCTTGAGGCGGCGGATATGATAAACATTTCAGCTAATCTCACAGTACGGGTACATGAGAACTGCGATAAGGAATTTCTTAAAAAATCCGCATACTATTTGCTTAAGAATAAAAATGCGTGGCCTCGTTTTTGCTGTGATAAAACCCTTACCGAGGGATATATGAAAAACGGCATCTCTAAAGAAATTGCCAGAAAGCGCATAGCGGTGGGCTGTAACTGGATGTGTGTTCCCGGCAAGGAATTTCCGATGAACGATACGGTAAAAATAAATATTGCCAAGGTGCTTGAACAAGCGCTGATCGAAATGAAAAGCGAAGAAGAAAAATCCACAGAGAAACTTTTTGAAATCTTTACAAAGCATCTTACGGTTGCAATTGAAGTTACTGCAAAAGGAATAAACCTTCACCTTGACCATCAGTGGGAAGTTACTCCGGAGCTTATAATGAACCTTATGATGGAGGATACTCTTGAAAAAGGGCTCGATATTTCTCAGTGTGCCAAGCTTTACACTATCGGCGTTGACGGAGCGGGTCTTGCGGTTGTCGCCGATTCCTTCGGAGCGCTTGAAGCCCGTGTGGAACAGGAAAAAAGGCTCTCTTGGGACGAGGCATACGAAAACCTCCAAAACAATTTCGAGGGTGTAAAGGGAGAACGCGTAAGGCTTATGCTTAATTCTTCTCCGAAATATTGCGGCGGAAACACGGTTTCTGATAAATGGGCAAAGCGCCTTACCGAGGTTTGGGTGCGGAAAATAAAGGCACAGCCAATGCCCGATAACCGTCAGCTTATTCCCGGGTGGTTCAGTTGGTCAAGAACAATCGAATACGGCTCGGTTGTCGGAGCAACGCCGAACGGAAGAAAAGACGGCGAGCCCATTTCTCACGGTGCTAATCCAAATCCTCATTTCAGGGTTGACGGCTCTGTTACGGCACAGTCGAGCGGCATAGCTTCGGTACAGTGCGGGTACGGAAATACCGCTCCTTTACAGCTTGAATTTGACCCGCAGCTTGCGCTTGATGAAAAGGGCGTAGAAATTATCACTAAGCTTATTTTAGGTCATTTTAAAGAGGGCGGAACACTTATAAATATAAATATACTTGACAGTGATAAGCTTATGGCGGCGAATAAAAACCCCGATCTTTACCCCGATCTTGTAGTGCGTGTTACGGGCTTTACCGCATATTTTGCAAGCCTATCGCCCGAGTTCAGGCAGCTTGTGGTGAATAGATTTTTAACAAATATGTAATACCTAAATGATTCCTTTGTTGTTTTTTCTGAATTCCATCGGAGATGAGTGAAAATGAGATTTAAATGAATTCGTCATATGAGATGCGCTATAAAAACCCGTTTCTTCGGCGATTCTGTTTATTGGTTTATCAGTGTTTATAAGTTGGCGTTTGGCATTTTCAAGTCGCACTGTTAGGATGTATTTATGTATGGTTTTTCCGGTCTGCTTTAAAAAAATTTTATTAATATAATATGGGTGGTAACCGTATTTTTTTCCGATTGATTCATTGCTTATTTTTTCATTTGAATGATTGCGGATGTACAGTATAATGCTTTTAATCAAATCGGATGATTTTGAGGTTGCGATATTTAAAGTACGGCAAATATCAATAAGCAATTCCTTTAGCAGAGCTGACGCTCTTTCCCTGTAAAGAATATTCTTGTACGAGTATTCAGCAATTATGGAATTTAAAATGTCACCGAAGTCTAAATTGTTGACCGTCAGGTATGAATTTAGGGATTCAAAGATTCCAGTTTCCTCTATTGGGTCGCAATTAGAATAAAGATTTTTAGGATCGACATCAGAAATAAGCTGCGGTGAAACAGAACTTTTAATGCCGTTTCTGCGTTGTGACAAATCAAAGTTGAGAATTATAAGCTGACAATCTTTAGTACCTTTTAACGAGTAATTACTGCCGGCACAACAATAAAACAGAGAACCTTTTGACAGTGAAAAACATTTTTCACTTATTGATATTGATAATGCCCCCGAGGTAATATAGAAAATTCTGCTGTCGAAAACATTTACCGGATTACAATATGTATTGTAATTTGTGCATTCGGCAAATCGTATAAACGGATTGATTTCAGATATTTTCAAGAGCAACACATCTCCGTAATAATATTTGTTTTTTGCAATTTTTGTTTTATTTTATGCATTGAACGGTCTTGCTTTTTTATGATATAATATACCAAAAGAATTCAAAAAGTCAATGAAATTTATTGTTGAAAATCGAAACTTTGAATTGTATAAAGGCTTAGAGGAGCTATTTTGAATTATATGAAGATTATCGGTCAGCTTATAGGATTCGGTGCGATGGGTGTATCTTTCTTTATTTATCAGCAAAAAAAACGTGAAAGTATTATATTTCTCAAACTCATAACGGATTTTCTTTGGATTATACATTTCGCATTTATAGGCGGATACACCGCAATGACAACCACAGGAATAGCTGTTTTCAGGGAAATAGCCTTTCTTAATAATGATAAAAAAATATTTTCCGGCAAATGGTGTCTTTACTTTTTTATTGCCGCTTTTTTTGCTTCGCTTATATTTACATATGACGGTATAGCGTCTGTTTTTCCGGTGATTTCATCTTCGATAGCAACTATAGGCTTTTGGAACAAAAAAGTTTCAAAAATGCAGGTATTCTTTTTTATTCAGTCGATAGGAATGCTTATTTATAATATCGTCGTTTTTTCAATAGCCGGAATATGTAATGAATTGATTACTATTTCATCATTGATAATTGCAATAATCAGAAATAGATTTAAAGGAGATAAAGTCAATGCTGCTGAAGGCCGTAGATAATTTCGGAATCGAATACAGTGTTGTAAACACAGGCGATTTATATACTGTTTCAGACAAGAATATTGAAAATGAAATAGAATATTTGGACTTTTGCTGTGAAGAATTTTGTGCTTGCGGCGGCGAATAAAAACCCCGATCTTTATCCCGACCTTGTTGTTAGAGTTACAGGCTTTACCGCTTACTTTGCCAGCCTTTCGCCCGAGTTCAGGCAGCTTGTCGTTAACAGATTTCTGAAAGGAATGTAAGAATTTTGACAGATAATGCGTTGAATATAGTAGATAACCGCAATACAATCATGAGAAAAGGCTACGATGTTATAGTAGTTGGCGGAGGTATAGCGGGAATTGCAGCGGCGGTTTCATCAGCGAGGGAAGGAGCCAGTACGTTATTAATTGAAAAGCAGATCAATTTGGGAGGTCTCGCAACCACCGGCCTTATCAATTGGTATGAGCCTCTTTGCGACGGAGAAGGCAATAAAATCATCGGTGGAGTTGCCGAGGAAATGATAAAGCTTTCCATAAAATACAGTTTTGAAAATCTTCCCGCCAAATGGGGTGGCGAAGGGAAAAACTCAATCCATTATGACAGATATGCAACACGGTTTTCTCCTACGGTCTTTTCATTGGCACTTGACGAATATGTGATAGATAGCGGTGCGGAAATAAAATTTGATACTCTTGCAACATGTCCCGTGAAATCAGGGGATACAATCATCGGTGTGCTTACCGAAACGGTTGAAGGCAAGGAATTTTACCCGTGTAAAATTCTAATAGATACAACCGGAGACGCTTCTGTAAGTATGCGTGCAGGAATTCCAACAGAGCTTGGAGATAACTGGCTTGTCTATGTCTGCCATACGCTTGAAGATAAGGCTATAGAAGCATACACCGAAAACCGGGATATGCCGGCATTAAGGAAGTGGATGTCGTGCGGAGGAGATATGAACGGAAACGGGAATATTGAGGGTGTTCCCAAACAGGTAATGACAGATTCAATTAGTGAAAACAATTTTATTCTGACATCCAAAAAGCATATATTCGAAAGATATAAAAACAAATATAAGAATAAAAACGAAAACGATATTATGACTCTGCCAACTATGCCTCAATATCGAAAAATACGCAGAATAATAGGTGAATACACATTTACAGGCAGTCGGGAAGAACGTTTTTCAGACAGTATAGGCTTTGTAGGTGATTTCAGAGCTTCTGGCAAACGTTATCAATTGCCGTTTTCTGCCCTGTATAATAAGAGTGTTCCGAATTTACTTACTGCGGGACGCATTATTTCTGCCGCCGGGGACGGTTGGGAAATAGTGCGCGTAATACCTGTATGTGCGCTTACGGGACAGGCGGCAGGCACAGCCGCATCGCTTTTATTGGCTAATGATATGAATTATGATAGCATTATTGCAAAATTACAAAAAAAACTCATCAAAACCGGGATTCTGATTGATAATTGATTTATACAACCGTGCAAGTTTATTTTTTGTATTTACAATTTAGACAATGTGAATGTTGTTACAGGAAAGGGAATATAATGATTGCTATAGATAATAATGGACAAGAATATCCAATTATAAACTGCGGAGATACTTATATTGTGGAAAACAGTGATATCTCTATGAGTCGCAGGTATATTGATATTAAATCCGATTTGTTTGAAGCAGAAAAGGATGATGAGGGATACTATGTTATTGCGGATGCCAACAAAAGCGGCAGCAGACTTGTTCGCTTCAAAGAAAGGAAAGACGGTGAAAGGATATTCAAGCAAAACTTGATGCCTGTTTTCGGTGTGAAAAATACAAAGGGCTGCTTTTTAGTTATAGCCGAAGGGTATAAATA
>JAXJVI010000071.1:0-3897 GCA_036308615.1 Acutalibacteraceae bacterium
GATACAATCTGGCTTCTACAAACCGAAATATCCCCCAGTCACGGCAAGCCGTGCCAGCCCCCTTTAGGCAAGGGGGCCTTATTATCAGCTGATCCAAGACCCCTACAAACCCCGATTTATTTTTTACAGCCCCGTTTGCAAGGTAACGGACGGTCGGGGACGCCGTCTAATATCTAATGTCTAACATCTAATGTCTAAAATCTAATTGACATCACGCCTTAAAAAATGTATAATTTAAAAAGAAAAATAGGCGGTGTGAAAAATGATTGATAAAAGTATTAAAAAACTCGTTTGCTACGGAAAGGAAAAGGGTCTGTTTACCGAGCGGGACAGAATTTATGTTACAAACCGTATTCTTGAAATTTTAAATTTGGACGAATACGACTGCGAGGAAGAGTTTACAAATGTTAACCTTGAGGCAACTTTAAAGGAGCTCTTGGATTTTGCGGTGGAAAAGGGGCTTATAGAGGACAGTATCGTTCACCGCGATTTGTTTGACACAAAGCTTATGGGCGCAATGATGCCCCGCCCCTCCGAGGTGACCGACAGATTTTATGAGCTTTATAAAACTTCTCCTAAGTCGGCGACCGATTATTTCTACAGCCTTAGCTGTGACAGCGACTACATAAGGCGTTACCGTGTTGAAAAGGATATTAAATGGGTTACAGCCACCGAATACGGCGATCTTGACATTACAATCAACCTTTCAAAGCCCGAAAAAGACCCCAAGGCGATAGCCGCGGCAAAGAACGCCCCTCAGGCAGGTTATCCTAAATGTATGCTCTGCCGCGAGTGCGAGGGCTACGCGGGAAGACTTAATTTCCCCGCAAGGCAGAATCACAGGGTTATACCCATTACAATCAACAACAGCGATTGGTGCTTCCAGTATTCACCCTATGTTTACTACAACGAGCATTGCATAGTCTTTAACGCAAAGCACACACCTATGGCGATCAACCGCGACACATTTAAAAAGCTGCTCGACTTTGTAAAGCAGTTCCCCCATTACTTTGTGGGCTCAAATGCCGATTTGCCGATTGTGGGCGGTTCTATTTTAAGCCACGACCATTTCCAGGGCGGAAACTACACCTTCGCTATGGCAAAGGCTGAGGTTGAATATCCCCTTTCCTTTGAGGGCTTCAGCGATGTGGAAGCGGGAATTTTAAAGTGGCCTATGTCGGTAATACGCCTTTCCTGCCCCGATTCGGATCGGCTTATAGAGCTTGCGGATAAAATTTTAAAGGCTTGGCGCGGGTATACCGACGAATCGGCGTTTATTTTTGCCGAAACAGAGGGTGAGCCGCACAACACTATAACCCCCATTGCCCGTAAAAAGGGCGACCGATTCGAGCTTGATTTGGTACTTCGCAACAATATAACTACAAAAGAGCATCCCTTAGGCGTATATCACCCTCACAAGGAGCTGCACCATATCAAAAAGGAAAATATCGGACTTATCGAGGTTATGGGTCTTGCCGTACTTCCCGCCCGCCTTAAGAAGGAGATTGCTTTGCTCGAAGACGCAATACTCCAAAATAAGGATATTAAAAACGATGAAATCCTTTCAAAGCACTATGACTGGGCAGAGGAAATCAGAGCCAAATATGACCTTATAACAAAGGAAAATATAGATAAAATCATTAAGGACGAAATCGGCATTGTATTTGCGAAGGTGCTTGAGCACGCGGGAGTTTACAAGCGTACACCCGAGGGTATTTCAGCCTTTAAGAAATTCGCGGAGAGCGTAAAATAATGCTTGCAACCGTTTTTTCGCAGGTAATGATTTTGATGATAATGATTGCGGCGGGCTTTGTAGCGGCAAAGGCTAAAATAATGACCGCCGAGGGCGCAAGGTGTTGTACCGATATTGCCCTTATCATCGCAACCCCCTGCGTTATTATCAAATCCCTTATCCGTGAATACAGCAAGGAGTTAATGAAATCCCTTGCCTTTGCGATTGTCATCACCCTGCTGGTTCAGGTGCTGATGATTGTTTTGAGCCGCATTATTCTTCATTCAAAGGATAAGGCGAGGGAGCGTGTACTGCGCTTCGGCACAATTTTCGCAAACTGTGGATTTATGTCCCTGCCGCTTCAACAGGTAATTTTGGGGGATGACGGCACGCTTTACGGCTCGGCATATGTTATAATGTTCAACCTCGTTATCTGGAGCTACGGCGTTTTCTTAATAAGCGGGGATAAAAAATATATACGCCCTAAAAAGCTGTTTATAAACCCCGGATTAATCGGACTTGCAATAGGGCTTGTGATTTTTATTTTCTCTGTACCGGTACCGAAAATTCTTTATTCCGCGATTGATTATATGTCGGCGCTGTATACTCCCCTGCCTATGCTCATTATCGGCTACCACTTAGCGCAGAACAATCCGCTCACCGCCTTTAGGGACTCAAAATGTCTCTTTGCGGTACTTATTAGAATGATAATTTATCCCCTCACGGCGCTCGGATTCCTATATGTTATAGGTATAAGAGGCACTCTGCTTGTATCTGTAATTATTTCGGTCAGCGCGCCTGTTGCGGCGATTACCACAATGTTCTCCTCAAAATACGGGGCGGACACTCCCCTTTCGGTGGATATGGTGTCCTTAAGCACGGTTGCCGCGGCGGTCACAATGCCGCTTGTAATCACTTTGGCACAGCTTTTAGCTTAAATATTTAAAAAAACACTTGATTTTTGCCGTGCAATCTGTTATTATAGATGTTGCTATGTAGTTCGGCTGTCGGCCGACAGAAAGAAGGAGGTGCAGACCATGGCTAAATGTGATATCTGCAATAAGGAAATTGCTTTCGGAATTAAGGTTTCCCACTCTCACAGGCGTTCTAACAGAACCTGGAAACCCAATGTGAAGAAGGTTAAAGCAATAGTAAACGGTTCTCCCCGTCGTATCAATGTTTGCACCCGCTGCTTGCGTTCGGGAAAGGTTACCAGAGCAATCTAAAGTTTTAACTTGCAAAATAACCCTTAGCGGCAGCTAAGGGATTTTTTGTATGTAAGAAGGTATTATTAATGATAAAAGCGGTATTATTTGATTTGGACGGCACCCTTGTAAATTCCCTTTCCGACCTTGCCGACAGCACTAATTTCGCTCTTAAAGAATCAGGCTTCCCCACCCACGAAACCGAAAAATATAAGTATCTCGTAGGTGACGGAATACCTAAGCTTATCGAGCGTGCTCTGCCCGAGGGCGAAAAGACCGAGGAAAATAAAAGCAAATGCCTTGAGCTTTTTATGTCGCGCTACAGGGAGCATTATTTTGATAAAACCGACGCGTATGACGGTATTAAGGAACTGCTTTTCGAGCTAAAAAAGCAGGGTTTAAAAATCGCCGTAATTTCAAACAAGGCGCAGGAAATGGCGCAAAAGGTGGTTGAAAAGGTCTTCGGCGATATATTTGATTCCGTTGCCGGCAAGCGCGAGGGCTACAAAACAAAGCCCGACCCCGCATTAACGCTGGCAATTATTAAAGAGCTTGGCGTAACGCCTGAAGCTTGCGTCCTTATAGGCGATTCGGGAATGGATATGGCGGCGGCGGTAAATGCCCAAGTGACGGGAATCGGCGTCACTTGGGGCTTCAGAACCGAAACGGAGCTAAAACAGAACGGTGCGGATTATATTGCCGATACCCCCACTCAAATTTTAAATATAATCAAGGAAATACAAAATGACTGAAAAAATAAATTATACCCCAACAAAAATCGCCTCCTATGCCGGTCTTTTTGTTCAGGCGATAGTCAACAATTTTCTGCCTATCCTTTTTATAGCGCTTCAGGATGTCTATAAAATCGGGTACGAAAAATTAGGCAGACTTATAATGTTTAACTTCATAACCCAGCTTGTGACCGATATGCTCACCCCTAAAATAGTTGGTATTTTAGGC
>JAXJVI010000072.1:0-7920 GCA_036308615.1 Acutalibacteraceae bacterium
GGAGCGAATTAACCTTAAAAAGACCCTGCAATCGGCAAATTCAATGCTTGACAGGGTTGATAAATTCGTCGACTGCCGCTCAAAGGATATTGAAAGGCGGGAGCTCTTTATAGTGGAGGGCGACTCGGCGTTAGGCTCCTGTAAATTAGCCCGCGACGCGGAATTTCAGGCTATAATACCCGTAAGGGGCAAGATTTTAAACTGCCTTAAGGCGGACTACGAAAAGGTCTTTAAGAGTGAAATTATAACCAACCTTATAAAGGTTTTGGGCTGTGGGGTCGAGGTTAAGTCCAAGGCGAATAAGGGGCTTGCGACCTTTGATTTGGGCGCGCTCCGCTGGAATAAGGTCATCATCTGTACCGACGCGGACGTCGACGGATTTCAGATAAGAACCCTCATTTTAACAATGATATACCGCCTTATGCCCACCCTTATAAACGAGGGTAAGGTATATATCGCCGAAACCCCCCTTTACGAGATAAGGACAAAGGATATGACCTACTTTGCCTATGACGAAAAGGAAAAAATCGAGATACTCGCAAAAATAGGCGAGGTTAAGCCCGAGCCTGATATTCAGCGCTCAAAGGGACTGGGCGAAAACCAGCCCGATATGATGAACCTTACCACAATGAATCCCGAAACCAGACGGCTTATAAAGGTTATGCCCCAGGACGCCGAGCGCACATCACAGATGTTTGACCTTCTTTTAGGTGACGACTTAGCGGGCAGAAAGGAATTTATCGCCGAGAACGGATATATGTATCTGGAGGAAGCAGACATATCTTAATGCGTAATTCATAATTCGTAATGCGTAATTAAAGAACGGTTAAGCATTACGAATCAGAAAAGGTGTTTTTATGGATAATGCAGTAGTTGAAAAAAGCAAATTTTTTGCTATAAGAATTGTTGGCGCATATAAATATTTGACGCAGGAGAAATGCGAATTTGTAATGTCAAAACAGCTGTTGCGAAGCGGAACAAGTATAGGTGCAAATGTTAAAGAAGCAATTAGGGGACAAAGCAAGCCTGATTTTTATTCCAAGCTTAATATCGCGCTTAAATAGGCAAGCGAAACCGAATATTGGCTTGAAATATTATATGAAACCGAGTATATTGATAAAAAGCTTTTCGATAGTATAATATCGGATTGTAGGGAAATTATTAAGCTTTTAATTTCTATCACAAAAACACAAAAGTCACGCACCAAAAAATAATTACGCATTACGAATTAAAAAAGGGGGAAATTTTTTGGCTTCAAAAAAGAAGAAAGAACCAAAGACAGTAAAATCAAAAATCAACGCCTATATTGCCGGTTCGGGGCTTACGGTTGAACAGCCTATTACCGAAACGCTGGAGACCAACTATATGCCCTATGCTATGAGTGTTATAGTCTCCCGTGCAATCCCTGAAATTGACGGGTTTAAGCCCTCACACAGAAAGCTTTTATACACAATGTATAAGATGGGGCTTTTGACGGGCAATACTATAAAATCGGCTAACATTGTAGGGCGCACAATGCAACTTAATCCCCACGGCGACGCGGCGATTTATGAGACAATGGTGCGCTTGTCCGAGGGCTATGAGGCGCTTTTGCACCCCTATGTTCAGTCCAAGGGCTCGTTTGGTAAGGCGTATTCGCGGGATATGGCGTACGCCGCCTCCCGTTATACCGAGGCGAAGTTAGCCCCTATTTCCGCCGAGCTTTTTGCCGATATAGACAAGGACACGGTGGATTTTGTAGACAACTACGATTCGAGTATGAAGGAGCCGACCCTATTTCCCGTAACATTCCCTTCTGTGCTTGTAAACGCTAATACGGGTATAGCGGTAGGAATGGCAAGCTCCATTTGCCCCTTTAATCTGCGGGAGGTCTGCGAAACCACGATTGCCTATATAAGGGATAACGATATTAATGTTGCCGACACCCTGTTAGCCCCCGATTTCCCCATAGGCGGAAGACTTCTTTATAACCGCGCGGAAATGGAGAAGATTTACGAGACGGGGCGGGGCAGCTTTAAGGTGCGTGGGGTTTACAGCTTTGATAAATCGCAGAACTGTATCGATATTACCGAAATTCCGCCCACCACCACCTGTGAGGCGATTATAGAAAAGGTTATCGAGCTTGTAAAGCTTAAAAAAATCACCGAAATTAACGATATCCGTGACGAAACCGATTTAAACGGTCTTAAAATAACGATTGACCTGAAGCGCGGCGCAGACCCCGAAAAGCTTATGAAAAAGGTCATTAAAATGACCCCCCTTGAGGACAGCTTTTCCTGCAACTTTAATATCCTGATAGCCGGCTCACCCAGGGTTATGGGTGTTAAGGAAATTATTTCGGAGTGGGTCGCATTTAGAGAAGAATGCGTCCGCCGCAGAGTCTATTTCAGACTAACAAAGGCGAAGGACAGACTGCACCTTTTAAAGGGACTTGAAAAAATCCTCCTTGATATTGACAAGGCAATTAAAATTGTCCGCGAGACCGAGGAGGAAAAAGAGGTTGTCCCCAACCTTATGATCGGCTTCGGCATTGACGAAATTCAGGCGGAATATGTCGCCGAAATAAAGCTCCGCCACCTAAACCGAGAATACATTTTAAAGCGCACCGCCGATATTGAGGCGCTTAAAAAGGAAATCGAGGAATTAGAGGATACCTTAAACTCCAAACGCAAGCTTTTAAATATTATTATTAAGGAGCTTAAGGAGGTCTCCGATAAGTACGGCAAGGACAGAAGAACCGAGATTATAAGCGCGGCGGAGGAAAAGGATGAGGAAACAGAAATCGAGCTTGATAATTCCCCCGTAACCCTCTTCTTTACGAAGGACGGCTACTTTAAGAAAATCACCCCCCAGTCCCTTAGGATGAGCGGGGAGCAGAAGCTTAAGGAGGGGGACGAGATAACCCAAACGGTCGAGTCCACCAACGCCGAGGAGCTGTTGTTTTTTACCAATAAGGCTCAGGTTTACAAGTCCCGTACCGCCGATTTCGGCGACTCAAAGGCGAGTATTTTGGGCGATTATGTGGCGGGTAAGTTAGGCTTTGACGAGGCGGAAAATGCCGCCTATATGGTTGCGACCGCCGACTATTCGGGCTTTATGGTTTTTGTTTTCGATAACGGAAGAATAGCTAAGGTTCCCCTTTCCTCCTACCAAACCAAGACCAACCGCAAAAAGCTTATCAAGGCGTATTGCGATAAATTTACTTTACATTCGGTCTTTTGCTTTAAAGAGGATACTGAGCTGCTCCTTAAATCCACAAACGGGCGAATGCTTATTGTAAACACCGCGGCGATACCCGCTAAGACCACTAAGGACAACGGCGGTATTGCGGTTATGACCCAGAAAAAGGGTCAAAGACTTTCAGATGTTGCGGTTTACGAAAAGGACGCCCTTGAGGGCGACCACCGCTACCGCACGCGAAATCTCCCCGCCGCGGGCAGTAAGCTCCCGACAGGGGCGGCGAGTCAGGAAAAATTGGACTTATAAATTAAACTTATCGGTTGAACTTGTATTAATAATGCTATATAATAGAAAAAACCGCCCGCTTTTGCGGACGGCTCTGCCGATAGCCCTGCAAACGCGATAATGGGCTTTCGACAAGCATAATATAACCCGAAAAAAATATTTTATTCATTGGAGTTTTTAATATGGCAAGAGAATTGGCAAAGCAGTACGACCCGAAGGATGTTGAGGACCGTATTTACAAGCAATGGCTTGACGGAAATTATTTCCACGCGAAATGCGAAAAGGACAAGCCTACCTATACTATAGTGATTCCGCCCCCGAACATCACGGGTCAGCTTCATATGGGTCACGCGCTCGATAATACTTTACAGGATATTCTTATCCGCTTTAAGCGTATGCAGGGGTACGACACCCTTTGGGTACCCGGCACCGACCACGCCTCTATCGCGACCGAGGCGAAAATTGTCGAAAAAATGCGTCAAGAGGGGCTCACCAAGGAGGATGTCGGCAGAGAGGGCTTTTTGGAGCGCGCCTGGGACTGGAAAAAGCAGTACGGCGGCAGAATTATAGAACAGCTTAAGAAGATGGGCTCCTCCTGCGACTGGGAAAGGGAGCGCTTCACCCTTGACGAGGGCTGCAGTAAGGCGGTTAAAGAGGTTTTCGTAAGGCTTTACGAAAAGGGACTTATCTACCGCGGCGAAAGAATTATCAACTGGTGCCCGCATTGTAAGACCTCGATTTCCGACGCAGAGGTTGAGTACGAGGAGCAGTCGGGGCACTTCTGGCACCTGCGCTATCCGTTTTCGGACGGGAGCGGCTATTTGGAGCTTGCGACCACCCGCCCCGAAACCCTTTTGGGCGATACAGCGGTGGCGGTAAACCCCAATGATAAAAGGTACAAGCACCTTGTGGGCAAAACCCTTATTTTGCCGATTGTTCACCGCGAGATACCGGTTGTGGCGGACGAATATGTTGAAATGGATTTCGGCACCGGCGTTGTTAAGATTACCCCCGCCCACGACCCCAACGATTTTGAGGTGGGACTGCGCCACAATCTGCCCGTTATTAATGTACTTACAGATGATGCAAAAATCACCGAGGACTACCCGAAATACGCGGGAATGGACAGGTACGAGGCAAGAAAGGCTATCGTAGAAGACCTGGAAAAAGAGGGCGCGCTGGTTAAGGTTGAGGAGCATATCCATAATGTCGGTACCTGCTACCGTTGCGGCACAACGGTTGAGCCGCGTGTTTCAAAGCAATGGTTTGTTAAGATGAAGCCACTGGCAGAGCCTGCTATCGCCGCGGTTAAAAACGGCGAGACAAAGTTTGTCCCAAGCCGTTTTGAAAAGATTTATTTCCACTGGCTTGAAAATATCCGCGACTGGTGTATTTCCCGTCAGCTTTGGTGGGGTCACCGCATACCCGCCTGGTACTGCGAGGACTGCGGCGAGATAACCGTATCTAAAGAGGACGCACAAAGCTGCAAGCATTGCGGAAGTAATAACATTAAGCAGGACCCCGATACGCTGGACACATGGTTCTCATCTGCCCTGTGGCCATTCTCAACCCTCGGCTGGCCCGAGGAAACCGAGGACTTTAAGCACTATTACCCCACAAACACCCTTGTTACGGGCTATGATATTATTCCGTTCTGGGTAATGCGAATGATGTTCTCGGGAATTGAGCAGACGGGTAAGGTTCCCTTTGATACCGTGCTTATTCACGGACTTGTCCGCGATTCGCAGGGTCGTAAAATGTCTAAGTCCTTGGGCAACGGTGTTGACCCGCTTGAAATAATAGATAAATACGGCGCGGACGCTTTGAGGTTCTCCCTTGCAACCGGCAACAGCCCGGGAAACGATATGCGCTATATCGAGGAGCGGGTAGAGGCAAGCCGCAACTTTGCTAATAAGCTCTGGAACGCCGCGAGATTTATTTTGATGAATCTTAAATCGGACGAAATTATACCCCTTAACGCCGCCGATTTCGCCCTTGAGGATAAGTGGATTTTATCAAAGTTCAATAAGCTTGTGGGCGAGGTTACCGATAACCTCGAAAAGTACGAGCTTGGTATGGCGGTGCAGAAGCTTTACGACTTTATCTGGGATGTTTTCTGCGACTGGTATATCGAAATTTGCAAGTCAAGGCTTAACGGCGAGGACGAAAAGAAAGCTAATACCGCAAGAAGTGTGCTTGTATTTGTGTATACGGGAATACTAAAGCTTTTACATCCCTTCATGCCCTTTATTACAGAGGAAATTTGGCAGTCTATGCCCCATAACGGCGAGGCGCTTATGGTATCCGATTGGCCTAAGACCGACAGCGGCTTTGAATATACGGCAGAGGAAGCCGATTTTGAAAAGCTGATGGCGGTTATAAAGGCAGTACGCAACCGCAGAGCCGAAATGAATGTTCCCCCCTCCAAAAAGGCAAGGGTACAGATTGCAACTAAGTTTAAGGAGGCTTTCGGCGCGGGTACGGCGTATATCTGCCGTTTAGCCTATGCAAGTGAGGTAGAGATAGGCGACAGCTTTGACAGCGAGGGTGCGGTACGGGTTATAACCGATGCGGCGGCGGTCTATATGCCGATGAAGGAGCTGGTTGACTTCACCGCCGAGCTTGAAAGGTTAAATAAGGACCTTAAAAAAGCCGAGACCGATAAAGAGTTTTTTGAGAAAAAGCTTAACAATCAGGGCTTTGTGGCAAAGGCTCCCGCCGCCGTTGTGGAACAGCAGAGGGAGAGCCTTAAAAAGGTGCTTGATAAAATCGCTATGATTAAGGAAAGCATTAAGGAAATAGAGGATAATATGTAATTTAGATGTTGTGAGGGGCGATGTGGGCGTCGCCCCCTACATCGGTAAATTAGATTTATGTAGGGGACGATGCCCACATCGTCCCGTCTAATATTTACCGTTTAATCAACGGAACATAGTCTGCACGCCGTCCACAAAATCGCCTACGGCTTTTACAAGCTTGGTTGAGCCCTTTGAGATATTTTTGTGGTCCTGTATCATTACCTTGCCTACCGCAAGCGCCGCGGCGCCCGCTATCATTCCGGCACCGAGACCCTTCATAAATGACATTGAGCTGTTCTGCATAAATATTACCTCCTTTAGTGGTATTTTATCCGCTTTTTAAGGATTTATTTTTTATAAATATTGGAGAATTTTTTAATGAATAAACCCAATTTTCAGGCTCTGACCGACAAGGAAATTGAAAAATTAAACGGCAGAAAGGCGACCCTATTGCTTCACGCCTGCTGTGCGCCCTGCTCGACGGCAAGCCTTGAATATTTAGCACAATATTTCGATATTACCCTCTTTTTTTACAATCCGAATATTTCATCAGCCGAGGAATTTGTCAAGAGGCTTGGCGAGCTTAAAAGATTTACCGAGGAATGCCCCTTTGCAAAGGGTATAAAAATAATATCCCCCGAATATAATCACTTGGAATTTTTAAATGTTGTCACAGGTCTTGAAAACGCGAAAGAGGGCGGTGAAAGGTGCGAAAAATGCTTTAGACTGCGCCTAAACAAAACCGCCGAGCAGGCGGAAAAATCAGGCTTTGAGTATTTCGCCACCACCCTTACAATAAGCCCGCTTAAAAACGCAGAAAAAATAAATTTATGCGGCGAAGGGGCGGTTGTCGGCAATGTAATCTATCTTCCTACCGATCTTAAAAAGCGGGAAAGATATAAACGCTCGATCGAGCTGTCAAGAGAATACGGGCTTTACAGACAAAGCTTCTGCGGGTGCGAATTTTCAAAAACAAATCGGGATAACTAAATCTAAAAAGTTGTGCGCATAAGCCTTGACTTAAAGGGGCGTATGTGGTAGAATAATAAAAACAAAAATCTTTAAGCAGGGTGCTGTGACGCCGACAAGATTGAATATAAAGGGCTGTGTATCAGTCTGTCTTGTTGTGTTTTAACTCTGCTTTTTGGGCGGAGTTTATTTTTTAGGAGCAGATTATGGAGTTTACCTTTAAAAACGCGCATATCTATAGTAACGGCGTATTTGAAATTAAGGATTTCACCGCCAAACTAAACGATACCGACCTTTCGGCCGGTAGTCTTTCCGCTTTTAATAATATTTGTGTTTTACCGGCATTTTGCGATGTACATGTACATTTCAGAGAGCCGGGATTTTTTTATAAGGAAACGATAGGGACAGGCTCTCTTTCTGCCGCTAAAGGCGGATATACCGATGTCTGCACAATGCCGAACCTTAAGCCTGTGCCCGACAGCGTTGACAACATCAAGGAACAGCTTCAAATTATAGAGAAAACTGCGGCAATCCGCGTCCACCCCTACGCCGCGATTACAAGGGGTGAAATGGGGCAGGAGTTGGTTGATTTTGAGGCTCTTTCACCCTACTGCATCGCCTTTTCGGACGACGGCAGGGGAGTGCAGAATGAGGATATGATGCGCTCTGCTATGCTCAAAGCAAAGAA
>JAXJVI010000073.1:0-3182 GCA_036308615.1 Acutalibacteraceae bacterium
AAACTTCTTATCCCCCAGTCACGGCTTCGCCGCGACAGCCCCCTTTAGGCAAGGGGGCCAAAAAATGCTCCAACATAAAAAAAGAACCTTAATAAAAAAACGGGCGCAAAACAATGTCTGCGTCCGTTTATGTAATTCCCCTTTATTGGTTAAAGACTAGCAAGTCCTGCAGAAGCAACCGCGCCTGCACAAGCAAGAGTACAGATAACACCAACCAGACCGAATACAGTTCCGATAATGCCAAGCACAAGCCCCGCAGTTGCAATACCCTTGCCTGAATTAGTTAAGTCAGCTTGCTTTTTGCCCTTGGCACCAAAAATAATACCTAAAATAGCAAGTACTGTTGTGAAGTATGCGATAACCGGGATAAATGAACCGACAATTCCCAAAATGCCGCAAACTAATGCCGCAATTGCCATACCGTTTGTGGTATTTGCAGGTGCGGACTGCTGATTGTTGAATTCGTTATTCTCCATCATAATCTCTCCTTAAATATGATAATTTGATTATAATGGAATAAGCAATAAATGTCAAGCATAATATTAATATTTATAAGATTATATATGAATTATTTTTTAACCTTAACGGTAAACTCTTTTCCGCATTTCGGGCATACCGTGGTATGAACGCCTACACGCCTCGGCAGACGGAGTACCGCTTTGCAGGCGGGGCATTTCTTATATATGTGCATTATATCTGCTTTCTTTTGGTCGTGAAAATCCTTTTTGCGCTTTAAAAAGCCGAGCTTTTCTTTAACCCAATAATTTTCTTTACGCCTTTGCTCTGTATTGCGGGAGAACATTCTGAAAACCGCAAAAATAATCAGGGCGTAGACAATAAGCTGAATTACCGCATAAAGCCCTATAGAAACAAATCGGAGAAAGATATTCGCGACCGAAAGAATAACGGCTAAAATAAAAATTACAAAAAAGGTCTCGTCAGGTCCGTACCGTCCCGACATAAACTGCATAAGTCTGTATCTGAAATTCATATACCAACCCTTCTTTTCTCTTTACACATTTATTATATTGCGCTTTTCAGCCGATTTTGTTAAGAAAGAATAAATAATATTTAAAAATAGGTTTACATTTTCGATTTTAATTCCTTTCTATATGCGAAAGGAGAAATGATTAATGTATTATTGTTATGACTGTGGCTGTGAATTTGAAACCGCCGCCCTATTTACCGAAACCCACGGGTTCACCTCTCCGCCCTTTGAGGAACTGGGGTGCTGTCCCTTTTGCGGGAGCGGTAATATTAAAGAAAAAGCCGTTTCTTACTGCCGATGCTGCGGGGCGAGGCTTAGTGGCAGTGAAAGGGAGTATTGCAGTCCCTCCTGCCGCAAAAGGGGAGAGGAAATGCGCAGGCGTGAGATAAAAAAGAAAAAGCTTATTTTTTCCTCTCCGCTTTTTGAAACGGTAAGAGAGGTAGACGAATACAACAGAAGAAACGGCACCGATTACAGCTACGGACAGTATGTAACCCTGATAAAGCCTCACTTAAAGAAAGGGCGCAGAAAATGAATGATGTAAAAAAGAAATATCTGTCGCTTTATTTACTTCAAAACGAAAAGATACGCAGGCTTAACGAAACGGCACTTCAAAATCCGGAGGAAAAAGAGCTGTTTGTTTCTAAAATAAAAGCGGCGCAGACCCTAAGGCGGGAGATTGAGGATAGAATTGAGGCGGTGGACGGCGGCGTTTTAAGCGAGCTTTTATACTTAAAATATGTATGCGGCAAAACCTTGATGCAAATAAGCTATGAGCTTAATTACAGCGTAAGGCACATTGAAAGACTGCACATAAAGGCTCTCCAAAAATTTAAAATGTAAGCGCTTTGTTTAAATTTTCCGCTTTACAAATGCTCGGTTAGGTGCTATAATCTAATAGAACAGATGTTCTAAGGAGGCGGAAAAATGAAGGACAGGATAATACTGCATTGCGACCTTAATAATTTTTTCGCCTCGGTGTCTCTGCTGTTTAATCCTACGCTTGTGTCAATGCCGGTAGCCGTGTGCGGGGATAAGGAAAACCGCCACGGAATTGTGCTTGCCAAAAACGAAATTGCAAAGAGCTTTGGCGTAAAGACCGCCGAGCCGATTTTCGAGGCTAAACGAAAATGCGGAGAGCTTGTCATTCTTCCTCCCCTTATGGATAAATACCGAGAGTATTCAGAAAAAGCGCGCCGAATTTACGAGCGGTATACCGATATGATAGAGCCCTTCGGAATTGACGAGTGCTGGCTCGATGTTACGGGCAGTACTATGCTGTTCGGCAGCGGTGAGGAAATCGCCCATAAAATAAGGCGGGATATAAAAAGGGAGCTCGGCGTTACTATCTCGGTGGGAGTCAGCTTTAATAAGGTGTTTGCGAAATTAGGCTCGGATATGAAAAAGCCCGACGCGGTTACCGTTATCTCAAAAGAGAATTTTAAGGAAAAGGTGTGGAGTCTGCCCGCGTCCGACCTGCTTTTCGCGGGCAGAAAAACCGCCGAAAAGCTCCGCTCCTGCGGGGTTTATACCATAGGCGATTTAGCGGTATGCTCTGAGGAAACCCTTATAAGGCTTTTGGGAAAGAACGGGGCTTTGCTTAAGGACTGCGCGTTGGGGCTTGATAATTCACCTGTTGTGACCCCGACTAAGGAGGATAAGCCTAAAAGCGTGGGGCGTTCGGTTACCTGCTCCCACGATTTCACCGATTTTGATTCGGTCTGGGCAACCTTTTTAACCCTTTCCCAGTCGGTGGCGGATACCCTTAGGGGTCACGGTTTATATGCTACGGGAGTTCAGGTGCATATCCGCACCGCCTCGCTTATAGTTAAGGAGTTCAGCCGCACCTATCCCGATTCCACCAACAGCGCTTATACCATCGCAAGCCGCGGAATTGAGCTTTTAAAGGAAAATTACAGTTTTTCCGAGCCTCTTCGGTCGGTGGGGATAAGGGCGATAGGACTAAAGAGTTATGAAACCGCCCTTCAGCAGGATATTTTCGGCGACTTTAAAAGAAAGGAAACCGAGGAAAAAATCGAAAGCTCAATTTACGAGCTTAGAAAAAGGTTCGGAAATTCAAGCATATCCCGCGCCTCGGCGGAAAGAGAGTAGAAATATTTATGTTATTTACTCGGCTGAAAAGCCTCCCTTGTCTAAAGGGAGGGGGACCAACCGTTAGGTTGGTGGAGGGATT
>JAXJVI010000074.1:0-6329 GCA_036308615.1 Acutalibacteraceae bacterium
CAGGTACAATTCACCTCGATGAACGCGAGGTTGTAGCCGAGGCGCTCGGAGAACTGAAGTAATCATACAGTTTAAAAAAGGGGAGACGGGTAAAAAATGAAAGATTTAACACCTTTAATAGCCGCTCTTGTAGCATTTGCGGCAACCGCGGGACTCGGTTACATTGTAATTCCGTTTTTAAAACGCCTAAAATTTGGGCAGACTATACTGGATATAGGCCCTAAATGGCATAAGGACAAACAAGGAACGCCTACTATGGGCGGTGTTATGATTGTCGCGGGGGTACTTTTGTCCCTCGCTGTGGCTTACACCTATTCGGCTGTAACCAAGGGCCGCTTTGCCGCAGAGCTTAAAACACCCTACCGTCTGTCGGTTTTTCTGGCAGGGCTAATAATGGCGCTTTGTATGTCGGCAATAGGATTTATGGACGACTATATAAAGGTTGTTAAAAAGCGTAATTTAGGTCTTACCGCAAGGCAGAAAACCTTTTTACAGCTTTTGGTCTCCGCGATGTATCTCGCTACCCTTTGGATTGCGGGTATGAGAACCACTTATATTCCTTTTATAGGCGCTGTTAATGTTACAAAAGGAGCGGGTCTTATTTTTTGGCCTATAGCGCTTATGTTTATCTACGGCTTTACAAACGCCGTAAATCTTACCGACGGCATAGACGGCTTGGCGTCTACGGTTACCCTTGTGGTTGCCTGTGCGTTTATGCTGGGCTCGGGCTTCCTTTACAATATGAATAATAATATTATGTCTGCCGCGCTTGCGGGAGCGTGCGTCGGCTTTATTTTCTGGAACGCAAAGCCCGCAAAGGTCTTTATGGGCGATACGGGCTCAATGTTCTTGGGCGGAATGGTTGTGGCTGTTTCATTCGGAATCGGAAGACCCGTACTGCTTATATTCGCGGGAATAACCTATCTGCTTGAGGCGCTTTCGGACATCATTCAGGTTGCTTACTACAAGCGCACAAAAAAGCGTCTCTTTAAAATGGCTCCGCTTCACCATCATTTTGAGATGTGCGGTTGGTCGGAGCAAAAAATCGTATATGTTTTTTCGGGAATAGCCGCTGTCGGATGTGCAGTTGCGTTATTGCCTATAATATTTAATTGGTAATACGGAGGTAAGCAAATATGGCAAAGCTTAAAAGGAAAAAAAGCGTTAATACCGTAGGAAAGCTTGATATAACCTTTTTATCCTTTGTTCTTATTCTGCTTACGGTAGGACTTGTTATGCTGTATTCCTCAAGCTACGCATTTTCCTACAATCAGTACGGAAGCAGCTACAAGTTCATATCAAGACAGGCAATGTTTGCCGCTGTAGGAGTTGTGGTAATGCTTGCCGTTTCAAGAATTGACTATCACTTTTGGCGCAGGTTCGCCTGGATTTTATACGCCGCTTCAACCGCAATGCTGGCGTTGCTCTTAGTGTTGCCGCCTATGGTAGAGGGAAAGGATGTTAAGCGCTGGATTGTAATGGGCCCCATCAACTTTCAGCCGTCCGAGGTTGCTAAATTTGCGGTAATTTTACTTTTCTCTTCCCTTATAGCGGCGAATTATAAGCAGATGAAAAGCTTTAAGTTCATAGCCTTTTTAGTGGCTTTGCTGGGACTGCAGTGCGTTCTGGTCGTAATGGAGCCCCACCTTTCGGCAACGGTGCTTATTTTCGCAATCGGAATAGTACTGCTCATTGTAGGCGGTCTTCCCAAGCGGTATATTTTAGGCGGAGTCGGCGCGGGCGTCGGACTCGGCGTCTTGGCGGTTGTCACGGGAGTTATAGGCTACGGCTCCGACCGTATAAAATATTGGCTCGACCCGTGGGCGGACGCTATGGGTAAAGGCTTTCAGACTATTCAGTCCCTTTTAGCTATAGGCTCCGGCGGAATTTTGGGCAGGGGAATAGGTCAGTCAAGACAGAAATATCTGTGGCTGCCCGAGCCTCACAACGATTTTATTTTTGCAATAGTCTGCGAGGAATTGGGGCTTGTAGGCGCCCTTGTAATTATCCTGCTTTTCTGCCTGCTGGTCTGGCGGGGATTTACAATCGCAATGCGCGCGAAGGATAAATTCGGCTCGCTTTTGGCCCTGGGTCTTACCTTTCAGGTGGGTCTTCAGGCAATGCTTAATATCTGGGTTGTAACCAACACCATTCCTAATACGGGAATCAGTCTTCCGTTTTTCAGCTACGGCGGAACCTCGCTCCTTATTCTGCTTGCCGAAATGGGTATTGTGCTTTCGGTGTCAAGGGCGGCAAATATAGAAAAATCTTAAATGAGGGTGAAAGGGCTATGAAGATACTTTTTGCAGGCGGCGGCACCGCGGGGCATATTAATCCCGCCCTCGCGATAGCGGGATATATAATGGAACGCCACCCCGATGCGGAAATTTCCTATATCGGCACGGCGGATAAGCTTGAAGCGAAGCTTGTGCCGGAAAAGGGCTACGATTTTCACACAATCGATGTTGCGGGCTTCAAACGGAGCTTAAGCCCTAAAAATATAGTAAAAAATATTGAGGCGGTAGGCAAGGCGATATCCGCGTCAAGCACCTCAAAAAAACTTTTAAAGGAAATGGCGCCCGATATAGTTGTGGGCACGGGGGGATATGTAAGCGGCCCCGTCCTGCGGGAGGCACATAAATTAGGCATTAAAACTGCGATACACGAGCAAAACGCCTTTCCCGGGGTCACTACGAAAATGCTCGCCGATAAGGCGGACAGGGTAATGCTCGCAATGCCGGAGGCGGAAAGCCGCTTAAACCTTAAAAAACCGCCGATTATTACGGGAAACCCCGTAAGGAGCGAGCTTTTAAGTATTTCGCGAGAAGAAGCAAGACGAAAATTGGGACTTGATAACCGCCCGCTGATACTTTCCTTCGGCGGTTCTTTGGGCGCAAGGCATATTAACGAGGCTGTTGCCGAGCTTATTAAATGGCACAACGGCACCGATAAGTTTTATCATATTCACGGCACGGGCAAAATCGGCTATGAAGCTATGCTGGCTTCCCTTGAGGGAACAAGGCTGTCGCCGCTTATTGATGTGCGGGAATATATTAACGATATGGATATATGTATGGCGGCGGCAGACCTTGTAATATGCCGCGCGGGAGCAATCACCTTAAGCGAGCTTTGCTGCTGCGGCAAGCCGTCGGTGCTGATTCCGTCGCCGTATGTTGCGGAAAATCACCAGTACCACAACGCTATGACCCTTAAAAAGGCGGGCGCGGCGGAAATTCTTGAGGAAAAGGATTTAAGCGGAGAAAGCCTTATTAATACCGTTTCAAAAATAATTGAAAACAAGCCCCTGCTTCAAAAAATGAGTGCCGCCGCGGGCAAACACGCGATTTTGGACGCAAATAAAAGAATTTACGATGTTTTAATGCAATTATATACGGGAGCGTGACAATTTCCGTACTTTCGCATAGTATGAACTGTGAGAAAAGTTTTAGTCATTGGATAGTCGAACACGGCAAGCCTGACAATGTAAATTTTTTGTTGTCAGTTTGTCTTGTCTCTTGAAAGGCGCCAGCCTTTCAGCGTTTCGCGACTTCCTTACGACAAAAAATTTTCTGTTGTCAGGTCGTACCGAGTTTCTGCCACCGAGTTTTCTATTCGGCAAAGCGTGAATTTGCAGGAATACTAATGTATTTCAAAAATGAACGCAAAGCCGCAATATAAAAGGCGGTGTGCGAAACCTTATCGTGTACGACTCTCCAATGACTACTGTGAGAGGGTGCGGTCAATGTCCGAAATTATAGTAAACGGCGGTAAAAAGCTTTACGGAGGTATAACCGTTCAGGGGGCGAAAAACAGTGTTCTTCCCGTCCTTGCGGCAACCGTTTTGTGCGAAAGGGAATGTGTAATACATAACTGCCCGGCGCTTTCGGATGTTGAAACCTCCCTTAAGATATTAAGGGCTCTCGGCTGTGACTGCAAAAGGGAGGGCGACACCGTAACGGTGGACAGCAAGGGAATAAACGCTTGCGAAATTCCCGATGACCTTATGCGTGAAATGCGCTCCTCCGTGGTGTTTTTAGGCGCGGTTATAGGCAGATGCGGCAGAGCTGTAATAAGCAGTCCCGGCGGCTGTGAATTGGGCCCCCGTCCTATTGATTTGCACCTTGCCGCCCTCGAACGAATGGGCGTTACCGTAAAAGAGGAGCACGGATATTTAATCTGTACCGCCGAAAACGGGCTTTACGGCGCCGAAATAAGTCTTGGCTTTCCAAGCGTGGGCGCTACCGAAAATATTATTCTTGCGGCGGCGACTGCTAAGGGCGTGACAACAATTCACGGCGCGGCAAAGGAACCGGAAATAAGCGACCTTGCCGATTTCTTAAACAGCGCGGGAGCCCGTATTTACGGCTGTGGGTCGGACTGCGTCAGAATTTACGGTGTAGAAAGGCTTGGCGGTACCGAGCATATGATAATCCCCGACAGAATAGCGGCGGCAACATATATGGCGTGCGCCGCGGTTACCGGCGGAAGGATCACATTATGTAATATTATGCCGCCGCATATGGTTTCGACATTTTGGGTGTTTAGAGAAGCGGGGTGCGAGGTAGAGCTTTCGGGCAAAAGCCTCACCCTGTCGGCGCCGGAAAGGCTTAAAAGAGTGCCTACCGTAAGAAGTCTTGTGTACCCCGGCTTTCCTACCGACGCGGGACCTATCATAGTTTCAATGCTAACCGTTGCGGACGGAACCTCGGTTTTTGTTGAAAATATATTTGAAAACCGTTTCCGTTATGTTGACGAGCTTAAGCGTTTCGGTGCTAAGATTAAAACCGAGGGGAAAATCGCGGTGACCGAGGGCGTAAAGGAGCTTTCAGCCGCCGATTCAAAGGCTACCGATTTGCGCGGCGGAGCGGCGCTTGTTATAGCGGCGCTTGCGGCTCACGGCGAATCGAAAATAGGCGATATTCACCATATTGAACGCGGATATGACGATATTGTATCGGTTTTAGGTGCGCTTGGTGCCGATATAAAATACAGTAAGGATTGATAGCTTGAAAAGGACAGCGGAAAACGACGAGTTTTTGAAAAAAAGAAAAGCGCGTCAGCGCAGAATAAGAAAACGGCGAATGCTTATAGGCTTTTCGCTGTTTATAGTTTTGCTTGCCGCGGCGGGCGTTATTCTGTCGTTGACGGTGCTTTTCCCGATAAAAAACATAGCCGCAAAGGGCAGTGAAAAATATACGGCGGAGCAGATAATCTCTTCAAGCGGTATAACGCTTGGGGACAATTTGTTTGTCTCATCGGTTAAGCTTGATATGCTGAGGGAGAAGCTGCCCTATATAGAAAGCGTTAAAATTAAGCGGACTCTGCCCGACGGTATTACAATTACCGTAAAGGACGCTGTGCCTTACGCCTGTTACTGTGCGGACGGAAGTTACTATACGGTAAGTAAGGCGGGCTATGTGCTTGAAATCACAGACGAAAAGCCCGAGTCCCTCTTTGAAATACGGGTTAGCGGAGTTGAGTGCGCTCTCGGCAAGGCGGTTTCCTTTTCCTCTGAGAAATCGGAAGACCTGATATTGGAAATTGAGGGCCTTGCCGAGGAATACGGCTTGGCTATTAACAGTATCGATGTGACTGATGAGCTTAATATTACCCTTAAAACCGAAAGTCGCTTCATTGTCAATTTCGGCACATCAAACTTTCTTAAAAACAAATTTGCCCATCTTTCGGGAATGGTAAAAAATATTGAGGAAACAAAGACGGGTAAAATCAATTTAAGTATGTGGACGGAGAAAAACACCGAGGGAACCTTTGTTGCGGGAAGTATCGAATAGGAAATATTGCAAAATAAATCCCTTAAAAGCACATCGGTTTTTGGGAAAATAAAAAAAATTACAAAAATGTAATAAAAAGTGTTGAAATTTAAAAAAGGATATGTTAATATCTTTATATAATATATAATTATGCGAGTAATATCTACTTTACATAAAGACGGAGGAATTTGAAATGCCATTTGAAGTTGCAGAAGAACAAGAGAATGTTGTACAGATTAAGGTTGTCGGTGTCGGCGGCGGCGGCGGAAACGCTGTAAACCGTATGGTTGAGGCTGGTGTACGCGGCGTTGAATTTATAGCGATTAATACCGATAAGGCGGCTTTGCTTCAGTCTAAGGCAAATCAGAAGATTCAGATTGGGGACAAGACCACCGCCGGTATGGGCGCGGGCGGCAACCCCGATAACGGCCGTGCGGCGGCTGAGGAATCACGCGATGAGATTACCGCAGCTATCCGCAGTGCGGATATGATTTTCATCACCGCCGGTATGGGCGGCGGCACAGGTACAGGTGCCGCTCCTGTTGTTGCGGCTATAGC
>JAXJVI010000075.1:0-2776 GCA_036308615.1 Acutalibacteraceae bacterium
ATCGACACCGAGACCGACAAGGTCTACGCAAACGAGATTAACACTATCCCCGGCTCACTTGCCTTTTATCTCTGGGAGCCGACAGGACTTAAATACACCGATATGATAGATAAATTGGTTGACCTCGCCTTTGCAAGACAGCGTAACCGTGAGAACCTGACCTACACTATTGATACCAATATTCTTTCGGGGGTATCCTTCGGAGCTAAGGGAGCCAAAGGGGCGAAGCTTTAATGACTAAGCTTTTAGTAAAGCTTTTTATCAAAAACAGCGAGGATGTAAATGACAGCGCAGTACGGCTTAAATACGGCAAACTCGGCGGCGCTGTCGGAATAGTATGCAATCTTTTCCTGTGTGCGCTTAAAATAACGGTTGGGATTATAACCGCCAGTATCTCTATTGTAGCGGACGGGCTTAATAACCTTTCGGATATGGGGTCTTCTATCATTACAATGATAGGCTTTAAAATGGCGGGCAAGCCCGCGGACAGCGACCACCCCTTCGGTCACGGCAGAATGGAGTATATGTCCGCCTTTATCGTCGCAATGCTGATACTTCTTGTGGGCGCGGAGCTGTTAAAATCCTCGGTTACTGCCCTTGCCACGGGGGAAAGCGCGCCTGCATATTCGGTATGGGCGATAATAATACTTGCCGTTTCGGTTTTGGTTAAGCTTTGGATGTGCCTTTTTAACCGCAGGCTCGGCAAAAAAATAGATTCCGAGGCTCTTATCGCCACCGCGCAGGATTCCCTTAACGATATGGTTGCCACCTCGGTTATACTGCTTTCGGTGGGAATATCGATGCTCGTCACCCTCCCCTTTAATCTTGACGCGGTAATGGGTATTTTGGTTGCCCTGTTTATACTTTATTCGGGACTTGCCTCGGCTAAGGATACACTTAATGAAATTTTGGGCACTCCGCCCGATAAAAAGCTTATAAAGGAAATTGAGGACACTATTCTTTCCTTTAAGGAGTTTAAGGGTATACACGACCTCATTGTGCATAATTACGGCCCCGGAAGGCAGTTTGCCTCGGTGCATGTCGAGGTTCCGCAGGACAGCGACATTGTAAAATGCCACGAGCAAATCGACCTTTGCGAAAAGCTGGTTGACGAAAAGCTCAATATTTCCCTTGTGATACATATGGACCCGATTGATGTAAATAACGAGGCGGTAAAAAAGGCTAAGAAAGGCATTATAGACGCGGTTAAGGAAATTGACGAAAATATGTCTGTTCACGATTTCCGTATGACCCCCGCAGGCAAAACACGAACAAACCTTATTTTTGATGTTGTTGTTCCCTCGGCGGTTAAAATATCCCACGAAGAACTGAATGAGATTATTTCCGAAAAGGCTAAGAAAATCAATCCCACCTATTGCTGTGTTATAACCTTTGATAACGACTTTACAGGACGGTAAAAAACAAATGACTCTAAACGATTTGGAAATTGGAAAAGAAGCGGTTATTACCGCGGTAAACGGCGAGGGTGCCTTAAGACTTCGCCTGCTTGATATGGGGATAATACCCGGCACTAAGGTAAAGGTTATTAAAATAGCACCCTTGGGCGACCCGATTGAAATAACCCTTAGGGGCTATGAGCTGACTATCAGGCGGGAGCACGCAAAGGAAATAGATGTTGAAAGCGAGGTTAAGGCTTAATGATTTTTGCGCTTGTAGGCAATCAGAACTGCGGCAAAACCACCCTTTTTAATGCGCTTACGGGGGCTAATCAGCATGTCGGCAACTTCCCCGGGGTTACGGTTGACCAAAAAATGGGCGACATAACCTCAGCAAAGGGCTGTTCGGTAGTCGATTTACCCGGTATTTATTCAATCCGCCCCTATTCTACAGAGGAAATTGTAACCCGCGATTTTGTGCTTAACGAAAAACCTGACGGGATTATTAATATAATAGACGCCACCAACATTGAGCGCAACCTCTACCTTACACTACAGCTTTTGGAGCTTGGTATTCCCATGGTTATAGCGCTTAATATGATGGACGAGGTGCGGGGCAACGGCGGAACGGTTAATATTAAGCTTTTTTCAGAGCTTTTGGGCGTTCCCGCAATACCGATAAGCGCCGCCAAAAACGAGGGTATAAGCGAGCTTATAAAAATCGCGGTTGCGACCGCTAAGGGAAGGGTCAAACCAAAGGTGCAGGATTTCTGCGCACCGGGTCCCGTTCACCGCTGTATCCACGCGGTTTCCCATATGATTGAAGATCACGCGCAGAGCATCGGCATCTCTCCCCGCTTTGCGGCGACAAAGCTTATCGAGGGCGATATGTCCTTTGCGGAAAAGTTAGAGCTTGACCAAAACGAGCTTGAAACAATAGAACACAATGTAAAGGAAATGGAGTCGGAAAGAGGGCTTGACGCCAACGCCGCCCTTGCGGATATGCGCTACGCCTTTATTGAAAGCGTCTGCGAAAAGGCGGTTGTAAAATGCAAGGAAAGCCGCGAGCATCACCGCAGTGTGAAAATCGACAGCGTGCTTACTAACAAATACTTGGCTCTCCCCCTTTTCCTTGTTATAATGCTCCTTATTTTCTGGCTGACCTTCGGGGTTATCGGAAGCTTTTTATCCGACCTTTTATCCTTGGGAATTGATAGGCTTACCGCCCTTACCGACTCAGCACTTACCGCATACGGGATAAATACCGTGGTGCACAGCCTCATTATTGACGGTATTTTCGCGGGCATCGGAAGCGTGCTTTCCTTCCTGCCGATAATAGTAGTACTGTTTTTCTTCCTCTCAATTCTTGAGGACACGGG
>JAXJVI010000076.1:0-2874 GCA_036308615.1 Acutalibacteraceae bacterium
GCGGAGCTGTGAATCAATGCGTAATGCGTAATGCGTAATTATATTGCTCAAGGTCAGATGTCATATAAGCCTCCCTTGTGTAAAGGGAGGTGTCACGAAGTGACGGAGGGATTGCAGAAGAGTCTAACGATATGTAAAAAACTTCCGCATTACAAACAATCCCTCCGTCTCGACCAAGTCGAGCCACCTCCCTTTACACAAGGGAGGCTATGACAACTATGATTTCACCCCTACAAACCCCGATTTGTTTTTTTACAGCCCTTTTTTGTCTTTAGATTATCTCTTTTTCAATCGTTAAAAGCCTGTTATACTTTGCCACCCTGTCTGTACGGCAGGGTGCTCCTGTTTTTATCTGTCCCGAGTTTACCGCTACGGCAAGGTCGGCGATTGTAGTATCCTCGGTTTCGCCCGAACGGTGGGAGATTACCGCTGTATAGCCGTGCTTTTTGGCAAGCTCTATTACATCGAGCGTTTCTGTAAGCGTGCCTATCTGGTTAAGCTTAACAAGTATCGAGTTAGCCGCATTAAGTTCAATTCCTTTTTTAAGCCTACCCGTATTGGTTACAAAAAGGTCGTCCCCCACTAGCTGAATTTTACCCCCAAGAGCCGCGGTAAGCCTTTGCCAGCCCTCCCAGTCCTCCTCAGCCGTGCCGTCCTCAATAGAAATTATCGGGTACTTTGAAATAAGGTCGCCGTAGTAGCTTATAAGCTCCTCGGCGGTCATTTTTTTATTTCTTTTGGGCAGTAAATAAGCGCCGTCCGAATACCACTCGCTTGAGGCTACATCAAGAGCGATTTTAATTTCATCGGTGGTGTAGCCCGCCCTTTCTATCGCCCTTACAATAAGCTCAATAGCCTCCTCGTCGGAATTAAGGTCGGGCGCGAAGCCGCCCTCGTCGCCGACGCCGACGCCCTTGCCCTGCTCCTTTAAAACAGACCCCAGCGCGTGATATATCTCGGCACAGCAGCGAAGCCCATCCGCAAAGCATTCCGCCTTGTAGGGGATAATCATAAACTCCTGAATATCAATGTTGTTCGCCGCGTGGGCGCCGCCGTTTAAAATATTCATCATAGGTCTCGGCAGCTCACAGCCGTTTATGCCGCCCAAATATCGGTAAAGGGGCATACCGAAAGAAGCCGCCGCCGCTTTTGCGAGTGCCAAGGAAACCGCCAAAATCGCATTCGCGCCAAGCCTGTTTTTATTCTCCGTCCCGTCAAGGCTTATCATACATTTGTCCGCCGCCCGCTGGTCTGCGGTTCCGAGAGCAATGAGCGCGGGGGCTATTTCGGTATCGATCGCCTTTACCGCCTTTAATACTCCCTTGCCGCCGTAACGGCTTTTGTCGCCGTCACGCATTTCGTGCGCCTCGTAAATCCCTGTGGACGCGCCCGAGGGGGAAAGGGCAAAGCCCACGCTTCCGTCATCAAGGGTTACCCGCGCTCCCACCGTGGGATTGCCCCTTGAGTCCATTAATTCTAAGCCCTCTGCCTTGATTATTCGTCTTTCTGCCATTTTTTTGCCTCCATAATCGTTTTATATATATTATTTCTGTATATTTTCGGTTTATTAATAAAATTACCTATTTTAATTTCCGGCGGTTTGTGGTATAATCTATAGTTGGAGTATAGTATTTAAAAAGGATAAAAGGATAATTAAAATTATGGATAATAACACAGAACGCACAGGAAATATAATATGCGGAAGAAATCCCGTACTTGAAGCGGTGCGCTCGGGCAGAGAAATTGACCGTCTGCTTGTGGCTCACGGTGTTTCGGGCGGCTCGGTCGCGGCTATAATCGCGAAGTGCCGCGCAAAGGGTGTGCTTATTAAGGAGGTAAGCCCCCAAAAGCTTGACTATTATTGCGGCGGAGCCAACCATCAGGGTGTGGCGGTTATGTTTGCCTCTCAGGAATACGCCTCGGTTGATGATATTTTCGCCCTTGCAGAGCAAAGGCAGGAAAAGCCGTTTATAATAATATGCGATGAAATAGAAGACCCGCACAATTTAGGCGCGATTATAAGAACCGCCGAAATTTGCGGCGCCCACGGCATAATTATCCCTAAGCGCAGGAGCGCCTCCCTTAACGCAACCGTTGCTAAGGCGGCGTGCGGAGCGCTCGAATATATGCCTGTCGCAAGGGTCACCAATATTGCGAATACGATAGATGAGCTCAAGGAACGGGGGGTTTGGGTTTTCGGCGCGGATATGGACGGCGGCGATTACACCAAAACGGATTTCGACTGTCCCTTAGCCCTTGTAATCGGCAACGAGGGCAGCGGAATAGGCGCCCTTACCGCCAAAAAGTGCGACGCGATAATAAGCCTTCCTATGTTCGGGAAAATTAACTCCCTTAACGCCTCGGTGGCGGCGGGTGTGCTTATGTACGAGGTAGTGCGGAAAAGGAGGCAGTTATGAGCTTTTTTTCAAAAAAGAAGAACGAAGATTTGTTTTATCTCTTGGACACAGATGATAATGAATACACCCTCGGGCAGAACAGCGCTCTGCACCCCGAACACGCCCTGACGCCCGATGAGGTTTTAAGCTTTTCGGCAAATTCCGAAGAGGGCGAGCTCTCTTCAACCGGCGCCCTTGATGCGCTTAAAAAGCGTATGCTTGAAAATACGGCGGATACCAAGGCCGAAACGGAGCATAATTTGGCGGAGGAAAAATCAGACTCCGATGATAACGGTGACTTTGATTTTAACGCCTTTTCGGAAAGCTTTAATAAGGTAAAGGCAGAAAAGCGGTCGAATGAGGACTCGGAGCGCACCGAGGCAGAGAAAGCCCCCGAAACGCAGGAGTCCGCCCCCGAGCACGGGCAGACCTTGCTTGAAAAATGCCGTCCCTTTATCCTTGACGGCGAGGAGGGGGA
>JAXJVI010000077.1:0-1855 GCA_036308615.1 Acutalibacteraceae bacterium
CGGCCTTCCTTGCCGTTCTTGACAGCGTCGCGAAGCGAGCGAGCGATAATCTCAATAGCCTTGATATGGAACATATCGGAAAGCTCCCAAGCGCCCTTAGTTATGTAGCCTTCAATAGCGTGGGTAAGAGCGTCCATACCTGTAGCGGCGGTAAGAGCGGCGGGCATTGTAGCCATCATATCGGGATCTACAACCGCAACAACGGGGATGTCGTGAGCATCAACGCAAACGAACTTACGCTTTTTCTCAACATCGGTAATAACATAGTTGATTGTAACCTCGGCGGCAGTACCCGCTGTGGTGGGAACGGCGATAATCGGAACGCACTTATTCTTTGTGGGAGCTACGCCCTCAAGAGAACGGACATCCGCAAACTCGGGGTTGGTGATGATAATACCGATAGCCTTTGCGGTATCCATAGAAGAGCCGCCGCCGATTGCGATAATGCAGTCCGCGCCGCAGGCCTTGAATTCCTCAACGCCGTGCTGAACATTTTCAATAGTCGGGTTGGGCTTAATATCGGTATAAAGCGCATACTCTATTCCCGCGTTATCGAGAATATCGGTAACCTTCTGTGCAACGCCGAATTTTACAAGGTCGGGGTCGGAAGCCACAAAGGCTTTTTTAAAGCCACGGCTTTTAATCTCGTCCGGAATGGCGCCTATTGCACCCGCGCCATGGTAAGAGGTTTCGTTTAACATAAATTTGTTCATAAGGAGTCACCTTTCCTTTAAAATTTTACCATTTAATTATACAGCAATTTTTTTGTTAAATCAACAACAAAATAGTAAACAATATATTATTTTTTTATATAACAATTATTAAATTAAGTCTCAAGAGTCGCTTTTAAGCTTTTCAAGAAGCTTATTTGCGCTCTCATAAGCCTTAGCGGCATCCTTTTTGTTTTCCATTGTAGTTTCACTTATTCTGCGGCAGGATATTTGCAGACCCTCGGGCAATTTACCGAATTGCTCTGATTCGGTGGCGTTGTAAAAGCCATCGCCGAATTTAAAGGGCTCGCCCTCTAAAAGACCGCCGTTCTGTGAAAGTCCGTTTACATATTCATAGGTCTCACTGTCGGTAATAAACAGCATTGCGTTTTCATCACCTGTGAGCATAGCCTGAAGCTTTGAAAGCATAGTATATCTATACTGTGAATCACCTGTTGTTTTTGAAAAGCTTACATTCACAACCTGAACATTTATCTCGCCGTCGCCGTTTGTATCCTCAGCATATTTTTCAAGATAATCGGAAACCTTATCTGTTTGCGCGTCAAGCGCGGTAGTATATGTGAAGTAGACCGCTTGAAGGTCATATTTTGTCCTTGTGGCGCATTGGGTTATCAAAACCGCCAAAACCGCGGCAATCGCAACTATTGCCACCACATACCACTTATACTGAAACCAAAAATTATCCCATTTTTCCTTAGGAGTTTTAGGAACTATCGCAACCTCGCTGGGTTTAGGCGGCGCTTTCATTTCCCCGCTCTGCATTTTTTTAAGCTCTAAAAATTCCTGACGGGCTTTTCTCTGCTCCTCTAAAATTTCATTGGTTTTCTTTTCCGACATCTTCTCACCCTCCGTACTGTGTATAAATATACCATTTTACAGGGCGGTTTTCAAGCATACTATCCGTTATTTCTGTAAACATTTTTTTAACATATCTTGTCCGTTTCTCATATACTGTACTGCGAAATAAGCTTATAAGGGAGAAAAAAGTTCTTTTGCAAAAGTTGGGGTCTCATTTGGCTCCCTCTGACGAGGGAGCTGTTGAGCTTCAGCGAAACTGAGGGAGAGAAAAACGATTTATATGCGTGTTTTAATTCTCTCCCTCCGTCTTTTTCTTCGCAAAATCC
>JAXJVI010000078.1:0-2858 GCA_036308615.1 Acutalibacteraceae bacterium
AAGAAAAAACAGCATAGATAACTACACATAACACTAAAAATAATACCTCAAATATATGAATTAAAGCACCTTTTTTGCTTTTCACAAATCTCGCTTGTATGGGTTTGTTATATACTCCTATCATTGATTTATTCCCTCACAAATACTCCTTAATCTCCCCGACAAACTGATTGCCACAACGGGCAAGCTCGCCGAGGAAGAGCCAAGGCAAGCTCGTAGAAAAAGCGAAATTTGGGAGCCAAGAGAACCGTCCCCTCGTCTCACTATATATTTCCGCTATTTTATATTATAACAAATTAATTATAAGCAATGCTCCAAAAGCGATCACTATACCAACAGCCCCCTTAAAGTCAAGCTTCTCTTTAAGTAAAAAAGTCGCCATAAGAGAAGAAAAAATAAGCGACAGTCCCTGACACAGCGGATAAAGCCGGGCTGCATCTATATAATGGGCAGCGAGGGTTTTAAAGTATGAATTAAAGAATAGGCAAATACCCATTATAAGTATGTATCCTGTTATTTTACCCATATCTTTACGCTTGGATGATTGCTTTTTATTCACAACAGCGAAAACAACTGCAAGGATTATAAAAGAAAAGAGGTATGAATAAAAATTAAAAACAGCCGCACTGGCGTTTTCATTCAGTTTAACAAACATCTTTTGTGATAAATCGGCAAATCCGTTCATTGCACCGCAAAAAACAAGCAACAACACGCTTTTAAATGTCATTTTACCCTTGAGTCTTACATTGTATCCGCAAAGCAAATATACAGCCACCGCAAGAATCATTATTCCGCACACCTGATTTATGCGTATTTTTTCGCCGAACATTATCGCGCTTGCTGAGATTGGTATTATTACGCCAAGCATTAAAAATATATCGAGCATCATATAAGATCCGTTTTTTACGCACATAAGCCAGCTTACCACAAAGCACGAGGTCGCCGCGGCCGACATAAGCGCCGTCAAAAACATACTCATATTGAGTCCGAACGAAGTATTTGAACCTATTAATACAACTATACCGCCAATAAGAGTACATATAATCATACGAATCATGCTTATAAAAACTCCGTCAACAGGATTTTTCATAAATTCGCTCGTTTTTTTGCCGCAATATCCTTTGGTCGTACCCGAAAGCACTGATATCAATACAAATAAATATCCCATAAATACATTCCTCTTAGATTATTTTGTTTCCGGAAGTAAACTATAGACCACAGAATCGGTTATATGATTGCGTTATCTAAATTAACAACTTTTACTTAAGACAGTTTTCAATTACCTCGCGAAGCTTTTCTACCCCGTCATTATTCTGTGCTGAAAACGGGATAATTTGAATGCCGTCGGCATACTCGCCCAGCTCTTCTTTTATAAGAGAAAGGCGGGTTTGTGTTTCGGTTTTATTAAGCTTATCTGATTTTGTTAAAATCACCGTGTAAGGTATTCCCATCTGCGACATAAAGTCCAGCATAGAAATATCAAATTCGGTGGCGGGGTGGCGCATATCGATAAGCTGAAACGCCATTTTTATATTCCTGCCCGACTGAAAATAGCCCTCCATAAGCTCCGCCCAGCGGCTTTTTTCGGAAAAAGGCACCTTTGCGTAGCCGTAGCCCGGCAAATCCACAAGGCGGACATCCCCAACCCTGTAAAAATTCACCGTGACGGTCTTCCCCGGCTTTGAGCTTACCCGAGCAATAGATTTTCTGCCGAGAACCCTATTAATAAGGGAGGATTTGCCCACGTTTGACCTTCCGCAAAAGCAGATTTCGGGCAGGTCGGACGCCTCAAGCTGTTCGGCCGTGCCAAAGGATTTTTCAAAGATTGCGTTATTATAATTCATATTCTGCTACTGGCTTACCGCGCTGACGGCGGGCTTAGGCATTATACCGCCTAACATCAGGTTATTATCCTTTTCGCCGTCAAGGACAAGCGCTTCCTTTATAATTTCATCAACACTTGAAACGGGGACAAAGCGTACATTTGCCTTAACCGTCTTATCCACCTCGTCGAGGTCGGCGACATTGTCCTTTGGTATAAAGACGGTTTTAACACCGCCGCGATATGCCGCCATAGACTTTTCTTTAAGACCGCCTATCGGGAGTACTCTGCCTCTGATTGTAACCTCGCCCGTCATTGCGATGTCCCGCTTAACAGGTCTTCCCGTAAGCTCGGAAACAAGTCCGACCGTCATAGTAACCCCCGCCGATGGGCCGTCCTTAGGGACTGCCGCTTCGGTGGCGTGAATATGTATATCCCGCTTTTTATAAAACTCGGGGTCGATATTAAGCCGTTCGGCATTAGCCCTTACATAGCTTACCGCCGCCATAGCCGATTCCTTCATAACATCGCCCAAAGAGCCTGTAAGCTCGATTTTACCCGTACCCGCCATTGAAGCGATTTCAAGCTGCATTATCTCGCCGCCCACCGCTGTCCAGGCAAGGCCGTTTATAATGCCGACCTCGTCATTTTTAAGGATAGTTTCGGGCTTAAAGCGGCGCTTACCGAGCATCTTTTCAACATCTGCCTCTTTAAGGGTTACCTTTGCCGCCTCGCCCGAGGCGATAATTTTAGCCGATTTGCGGCACAATGCCGCCAATTTGCGTTCAAGATTTCTGACTCCCGCTTCCCTTGTGTAGTAATCTATCAGCGCATAAATAGCAGAATCCGCGATTTTAAGCCTTTTATTATCAAGCCCGTGGCGGGAAATTTCCTTCGGAACAAGGTGCTTTTTAGCAATGTTAAACTTTTCCTCGCGGGTATAGCTTCCAAGCTCGATTACTTCCATACGGTCAAGCAGGGGCGCGGGGATTGCATCGGCAGTATTAGCCGTTGCGATAAACACCGCGCGGCTTAA
>JAXJVI010000079.1:0-9954 GCA_036308615.1 Acutalibacteraceae bacterium
GCGTTCTTATTTCTCAAAGAGATAATCTGTATTATTTCAAAACACACAAAAACCCCGAAACCATCACGGTTTTCGGGGTTTTATTGATTGAAAATTATAATATTGATGTCGGCGAATGTCGCATATAAATGTATTATACTGGCAATAATACTACTTGATTTTATTTGAAGGGTATGATACAATACAAATGCGGGGAAGAGAAATTAAATTTGAAAGGAAGAGAAAATATATGGCTACTCAAATAGCTCCTACACCTATTTTAACGGGTAAGTCTGCGAAAAAAGTCCTTAATCAAATTAAAATTAAACCGTCAAAAGAAACCGAAAAAGGTATGGAAATTCTTTTTAATATGTTTAAGGATAAGGAAAAATAGTTTACATGGAAACACATTATGAAAAGTTATCTAATAATAACAAGCATTTGATTTCGGGATTTTCTTGCGAGTCTAAAACAGATGGATTATCTTCTAACGCAAGAAGGAAGGTCAAAAAGCACGATAAAGAAATAGAAGCTTTTCTTAAACACGAAGCACTGCATGAACAAAATCTTTTATTAAATACAACCCACTTACTTATTAACGATGAAAATGAGTTGGTGGGTTTTGTTTCATTGTGTAATGATAGCTTGAAGCTGGCTGAAGACAGCAGAAACAAATTCGAAACGATGTATGCTTCTGTACCCGCCGTAAAGATAGCAAGGTTGGGTATAAACAGCAAATATCATAATCAAGGGTATGGCGAACAATTGCTAAAGTATTCGCTGTTTAAGGCGATACAAATGTGTGATATTAGCGGAGTGGCTTTTATTACATTGGATTGCTATAAGCACAGAGAATCTTATTACGAAAAATTCGGATTTTCTAAAACGGACGAGCAACCTATAACAAGACAGTACGACACACCTATAAGCATGTGTAAACATGTTTTTACTTGGCTGAACGAATTGAGTCAAACCGATATGATTATAAAGTGAAATTTCATAAAAAGAAATAAAATTATTTATTATTAGGCGAAGATACCGCTAAAAGTAAATGTCAGCAGCAATTACTATACTTTTACTATACTTTTAACTTTACAGCAAAAAAACACTTGATTTTTTATATCGGGTGTGTTATAATATTCACATCATTAAGCAGAAAGGTGAGTGGGGCGACCCGCTCACTTTTGTTTTGCGAATCGCACGGAGGTATGATAAATGGCAAACGCTGCCGAAAAGGTGTACGGTCTTATTAAGGAAACGGTTGAGGCCGAGGGGGTAAGCCTCTGGGATGTCCGCTTTTTAAAGGAGGGCGCTTCCTGGTATCTTAGAGTGTTTATCGACAAGCCCGAGGGGATAAGCATTGACGACTGCACAAATGTCTCCCACGCAATCGACCCGATAATCGACGATGCCGACCCGATTGATGTCTCCTACTATTTGGAGGTCTGCTCGCCCGGAACGGAGCGGGAGCTCACAAGGCAGAGCCACTTTGAGGCAAGTGTGGGCAAAACGGTGAAAATCAAGCTGTATAAGGCCCTTGACGGCGTTAAGGAGCTTACAGGCAGGCTTAAATCGGCGGCGGAAAGGGTTGTTATTGAAACCGATAACGGGGAATATGAGCTTGATTACAAGGATATTTCCAAAGCCCGTCTGTGTGATTTTGAATAAAATAATAAATAAACCTTTGTTTGGAGGAATTGAGAAAAATGGCAGGTACAAGAAGAAAAGCGTCAAAGCCGAAGAACGATAATAAAGAGTTCTTTGAAGCTCTGAAGCTTATGGAAGAGGAAAGAGGAATACCCAAGGAGTTTATAGCCGAAAAGATTGCGGACGCTATAGTTGTTGCGGCGCGAAAGGATTACGGCGGAAACGATATTGTTTCCTGTGTTATTGATACCGAGAATGAGGTCTTCACGGTGACCGCCCGCAAAACCGTGGTCGACGAGGTTTTAGACCCCTATTCCGAAATATCCAAGGAGGACGCGGCGGCGATTGACCCTGTGGCTATTGAAAACGGCTTTGTAGATATAAAGCTTGACCCCAAGAAGTTCGGCAGAGTTGTTGCGCAGAACTCCAAAAACAACTTCCGTCAGGGAGTAAGAGAGGCGGAGCGGGGTCAGACCTTAGCCGAGTTCCAGAGCCATAACCGCGAGCTTGTGACCGCGGTTGTAGAGCGTATCGACCCAAAGACGGGCAACGCAATACTCACCATCGGCCATAACGAGGCAACCCTGCCGAAATTAGAGCAGGTTCCCGACGAGGAGCTACACGAGGGCGACCACATTAAGGTTTATGTGGTCGATGTTAAGGAGACCGAGAGAGGGGCTAAAATTATGCTATCCCGCACACATCCGGGTCTTGTAAAGCGTCTGTTTGAGACCGAGGTGCCCGAGATTTTTGACGGCACTATCGAAATTAAGTCGGTTTCCCGTCAGGCGGGCTCAAGAACTAAGATTGCAGTGTGGTCCGAAAACAAGGAAATTGACGCGGTGGGTGCCTGCATAGGTCCGAGAGGTGCTCGTGTCAACAAGATTGTTGAGGAATTGGCGGGGGAGAAGATTGATATTGTAAGATACAGCGACGACCCGAAGGAGTTTGTTGCCGAGGCACTTTCTCCCGCAAAGGTTGTATCGGTTGAGATTGAGAGCGAGGAGCCTAAGGTTTGCAAGGCAAGCGTGCCCGAGGCACAGCTTTCCTTAGCAATAGGCAACAAGGGTCAGAATGTAAGACTTGCCGCAAAGCTTACGGGCTGGAAGATAGATATTCACCCCGAAAGCGGATTTTTCGGCGAATAGGCCGGCGGGAGTCGAACCGAGAGAGGAGCTTTTTAATGGGAGCTAAAAAAACGCCCGCGCGTATGTGCACCGCCTGCCGCCAAATGAAGCCGAAAAATGAGCTTGTACGAATAGTAAAGACCCCCGAGGGCGATATTAAGCTCGACCCCACGGGAAAGCTTAACGGCAGAGGGGCGTATATCTGCAAATCCGCCGAATGCTTAAAAAAGGCGCAGAAAATAGGCGCGCTGTCAAGAGCCTTCGGAACGGAGATACCCGCGGAGGTTTTCACAGAGCTTGAAAGGGTGCTTTCCGATGGCAAACAGTAAGGCGCTTGCGCTTTTAGGCTTTGCCGCAAAGGCGGGCAGACTGTCCTACGGTATGGACGCCGCCTTAAAAGCCTTAAAAAGCGGGAAAGCACGGCTTGTGACCGCAGCCTGCGATGTGTCGCAAAAAAGCAGGAAGGAAGCCGCGTTTTTCGCGAATAAAGGCTCTGTGGAATTTTTAACCCTTGAAGGGCTGGACATAAAGACCCTGTCGGACGCTGTCGGCCGCAGGTGCGGTATACTGACGATTAACGACAGCGGTTTTGCCGACGCTTTTGTAAAGGCGTACACCAGAGGAGGAAATGCTAATGACGAATAAATACAAGGTAAGTGATCTTGCAAAGGATTTTAACCTTAGCTCTAAGGATATTATAGGCATTGTCGCCGAAAAGACCGGGGCGGCAAAAAAGAGCGGCGCCGCTCTTGACGAAACCGAAATAAGCATAGTCTTTGCCGAGCTTTTAAACCGTAACGAGGTTAAGAGCTTTAAGGCTTATTTCGCTACGGGAGCAGAGTCAAGAGAGGCTGCAAAAAAGGCAAGAGAGGAAGAAAAAAATAAAAAGCTTGCCGAGCAGATGGCTATTTTAGAGCGGCTTAAGGCGGCGGCTCAGGGCGGCGCTAAGCCCGAAAAGGCGGAAGAGGAGCCCAAGGCGGAAAAGAAGGAGACCGCCAAAAAGCCCGAAAAAAAGGAAGAAAAGCCGGTTAAAGAGGCTAAAAAGCCCGAGAAAAAGACCGATAAGTCTGCGGATAAGCCGGAGAAAAAGGCAGAGGCAAAGGAGACCCAAAAGCCCGCAGCTAAAAAGACAGAGGAGCCTAAAAAGGAAGAAAAGACCGAGAAAAAACACGGTGTTTCCGACCCGCAGCCCTTTGTTTCCCGCAAGAACGAGAAAAAGCCGGGAGAGGCGCCTAAGCGCGGCCCCGCCGAGATTCGCCATATAGACACAAGAACCTCCAATGTAAATATTGATAAATACAACGAGAAGTATGAAATAATTGCCCCCGCAAATACTATGAAGGACAATTTTTCAAGAAAGCAGAAAATCAAGCAGAAATCCCAGGATTACCGCCGTCCCCAGGGCGCGAAGCGGGAGACCGAGGCGGACAAAATCCGCCGTATGCAGCTTGAGCGCATAAAGAAGACCCCCATAACCGTTACGGTGGGCGAGGAAATTACGGTAGGTGAATTAGCCGCCGCCCTTAAGAAGACCGCCGCCGAGGTTATCAAGGTACTCTTGAAGCTCGGTATGATGGCAACCGTGAATCAGGTTATCGATTATGATACCGCCGAAATCGTTGTCACCGAAATGGGTGCTAAGATTGAAAAGCAGGTTGTTGTAACTATAGAAGAGCAGATTATGGACGACACCGAGGACAACGCCGAAAACCTAAAGCCCAGAAGCCCCGTTGTGGTTGTTATGGGACACGTTGACCACGGTAAGACCTCGCTTCTTGACGCTATCCGCAACACCGCCGTAACCGATACCGAGGCTGGCGGAATTACCCAGCACATCGGTGCCTACAGGGTAAACTGCAAGGGTCAGGACATCACCTTCCTTGATACTCCGGGTCACGCGGCGTTTACCTCAATGCGTAAGCGCGGCGCTATGGCTACCGATATTGCGGTGCTGGTTGTGGCGGCGGACGACGGCATTATGCCCCAGACCATAGAGGCTATCAACCACGCCAAGGCGGCAGGCGTTCAGATTATAGTGGCGATCAATAAAATGGATAAGCCCGAGGCTAACCCCGACAGGGTGCTTGAACAGCTTACCGAGCACGAGCTCGTTCCCGAAAAGTGGGGCGGCGATATTATCTGCGTTCCCGTTTCGGCTAAGACCCACGAGGGTATTGATAATTTGCTTGAAAGCATACTGCTTGTCGCCGAAATGATGGAGCTTAAGGCTAACCCCGACAGACGCGCTAAGGGTATTGTTATTGAGGCAAGACTCGACAAGGGCAGAGGTCCTGTGGCTTCCCTTCTTGTTCAGAACGGAACCCTTAATACAGGCGATATTATAGTTGCGGGAACGGCGGTAGGCAGAGTCCGCGTTATGGCTAACGAAAACGGCAAAGAACTTAAAACGGCGGGACCGTCCGTACCGGTTGAGATTACGGGTCTTGCGGAAACGCCCAACGCCGGCGATGTGTTTGACGCGGTTTCAGACGAGCGTCTCGCCCGCGAGCTTGTTGAGCAGAGAAAGCAGAAGGCTAAGGAAGAGCTGTTTAACGCTAAGCAGAAGGTTACCCTTGATAACCTGTTTGACCAGCTAAGCGAGGGCGACCTTAAAGAGCTTAATGTAATCGTCAAGGCTGATGTTCAGGGCAGTGTTGAGGCTGTCCGCGAAAGCCTTGTTAAGCTTTCAAACGATGAGGTTAAGGTAAGCGTTATCCACGGCGGCGTCGGCGCTATAAACGAGTCGGATGTAATGCTGGCACAGACCTCCGGAGCTATTATTGTAGGCTTTAATGTCCGTCCCGACGGGGTTGCTAAGACCGCCGCCGAGCGTGACGGCGTTGATATGCGTATGTACCGCGTAATCTACGACTGCATTGAAGAGATTAAGGCGGCAATGAAGGGTATGCTTGCACCTAAATACCGTGAAAATCAGCTCGGTACCGCCGAGGTGCGCACCGTTTACAAGATTTCCAATGTCGGTACGGTTGGAGGCTGTTATATCACAAACGGCAAGGTGTCCCGTGCCTGCCAGATACGCGTTGTTCGCGACGGCATAGTTATCTGCGAGGATAAGATCGGTTCTCTGCGCCGCTTTAAGGATGATGTCAAGGAGGTAGCGCAGGGCTATGAGTGCGGTATCGGCCTTGAAAAATTTGCCGATATTAAGGAAGGCGACATTTTTGAAGCCTTTATTATGGAGGAGTACAGAGATTAATGGCGGGATACAGAATTAACCGTATTACATCTGATATAAAGCTTTGCCTGTCCGAGCTTCTGCGGGGGGTAAAGGATCCGAGGGTAAGCCGGCTGTTAAGCATTGTTAAGGTTGACGTTTCAAATGACCTTTCCTATGCTACGGTTTATGTAAGCGCTATCGAGGGCTACGAGCAAACCGTAGCCTCGGTAAAGGCGCTTAAAGGTGCGGCGGGCTTTCTGCGCCGCGAATTGGGCGCAAGGCTATCCCTTAGAAAGGTGCCCGAGCTGCGCTTTGTCGCGGACGATTCGATAGAGCAGAGTGCGAATATCTCAAGAATTTTAGAGTCCTTAGAGGAAAATAAAAATGAAAAAGATTAATGACGGCTGCCGTGTTTTGAACTTAAAACAGACCGCAAGATTTTTGAAAAAGCACGATAATTATATCATTTTAACCCACGCGTCGCCCGACGGTGATACGCTGGGCTCTGCCTATGCGCTTTATTACGGGCTTAACGAGATAGGCAAGACGGCCTGTGTGCTTTGCCCTGATGTTATTCCGCAAAAATACAGGTATTTTGCCACTAAAACCGACCATGTAGCCCGCGAAAACGCTACGGTTGTGGCGGTGGATGTGGCGGACAAACGGCTTTTGGGAGGTCTTAAGGAGGAATTCGGCGATATAGTGGACCTTAATATTGACCATCACATTTCCAATGTAAGGTACGCTAAAAATTTATACCTCGATTCAGACGCCTCGGCTACTGCGGAGTGTATTTTTGAGCTTTTAACCGTTATGGGGGTAAATATTAACGATATTACCGCAAAGGCGCTCTATACCGGCATCGTTACCGATACGGGCTGCTTTAAATATTCAAGCGTTACGGCGAAAACCCATATTATAGCCGCCGAGCTTTATGGGTACAATATCGACGCTCCCGAAATCAACCGCCTTATGTTTGATACTAAGTCGAGAAAGCTTTTGGAGCTTGAAAGAATGGTGCTTGATGCTTCGGAGTTCTGTTTTGACGGAAAATGTATCATTTTGCCTGTTACTGCCGAAATGCAGGAAAAAACCGGCTGCAGCGGCACAGAGCTTGAGGGTATTGCGGTCATCTCCCGCAGTATTGAGGGGGTTATCGCGGGAATAACCCTTAAGCAGACCGATAGTAACGAATTTAAGGTGTCCTTGCGTACATATCCGCCCCTTGACGCCTCGGAAATCTGCAAAAGGCTCGGCGGCGGCGGTCACAAGGCGGCGGCGGGCGCGTCTGTTACGGGCACGCTCGAAGAGGTTAAGCAAAAGGTGCTCAAAGCCGTCGGCGAGTTTATGGAGTAATTTATGCAGGGTTTGATACTTATTGATAAGCCCGAAAATATCACCTCCTTCGGCGCGGTCGCCAAAATAAAGCGTATCGCGGGCGAGAAGAGAGTTGGACATACAGGCACGCTTGACCCTATGGCTACAGGCGTGCTTCCTGTGCTTTTAGGCAGGGCAACGGCGCTGTCGGGGCTCCTGCTTGAGGCGGACAAGCGCTATACCGCTAAGGTTAAATTAGGGGTTGCCACCGATACCGAGGATATTACGGGGAATATTATTTCCGAAACCGAGGTGAGGGTGACCAAGGAACAGCTTGAGGGCGCGCTAAAGCATTTTACGGGCAAAATAATGCAAAAGCCCCCTATGTACAGCGCTATAAAAAAGGACGGAGTGCGGCTTTATAAGCTTGCCCGCGAGGGCAAAAATGTGGAGGTTAACGCAAGGGAAATCGAGGTTTTTTCCATTGACCTGATTTCACCTCCTAATGACGAAAATATTTTTGAAATTGATGTTCACGCCTCAAAGGGGACTTATATAAGGTCCCTTGCCCGTGATATAGGGGAGTATCTCGGCTGCGGGGCTTGCCTTACCGAGCTTCGGCGCACCTATACGGGCGGGTTTTCCATTGAAAACTGCGTTCCGCTTGATACGCTTAGCGGGGAAAATATAACGGAGCATATGATAAGCGAGGAAAGGGCTGTAGCCCATCTTCGCGAGGTTTCGGTCACCGAAAAGCAGGCGTTTAGGTTTTGCAACGGCGGTCAGCTCGATTTTGACAGACTTAAAATAAGGGATTTTACGGACGGCGAGCTTGTAAGGGTAAAGCTAAATGACAAGTTTTTAGGGGTAGGAGTCGCCGAGCTTGCAAAGAACCGGCTTGCTATAAAATGTATTATAAATAAAGAGGAAGGTCTATGAAAAGGGCAATAGCGCTCGGCACCTTTGACGGTGTGCATAAGGGACATAGGGCGGTACTCAACCTGCCCGAGGATATGAAGAAAACCGCGGTTGTTTTCGCTCTGCCCCCAAAGGCGGTTTTAAGCGGAGAACCGTGTTCGATTATGACCCCAAGGGATAAGTGCGCGGCATTAAAAAAAATAGGGATTGATGAAATCTTCACCCTTGATTTTGATAGGGTAAAGGATATGCCGCCCGAGGATTTTTTGGGGTTTTTAAAGGAAAAATTTTCTCCCGACCTTGTTTCCTGCGGCTTTAACTATCATTTCGGTAAAAACGCGGCGGGAAATACCGCGACGCTTAGTGATTTTTGTAAGCGTAACGGCATAAAATTTAACTGTCATGGAGCGGTCAGCGAGAACGGAGAGCCCGTCTCCTCAACACGGATACGGGGGTATTTAAAAAAGGGCGAAATCGAAAACGCCAATAAACTGCTTACCTTTCCCTTTTCCTTTACGGCAGAGGTTATTTCGGGAGACAGGCGGGGAAGAACCATAGGCTTTCCCACGGTAAACCAAAGATACCCGAGGGAGCTTATCCCGCTTAAATTCGGGGTTTATAAATCGAAAATAACCGTCGGCGAAGCCGAATATGACGGTATAACCAATATCGGGATCCGCCCCACCTTTAAGACCGATTATATTATAAGCGAGACCTATATTATAGGCTTTTCGGGGGATTTGTACGGAAAGGAAATCACTACGGTGCCCACCCGTTTTGTGCGGGGCGAGGTTAAGTTTTCCTCTGTAGAGGAGCTTAAAAAACAGATTGAAAGAGATATTAAGGAGTGAAACAAATGGACGCTTTAAAGAGCATATCCCTACAGGGACTTATTGCCTTCGGGCTTACCCTTTTAAAGACGGCGCTTATAGTTGTTATCGGGCATTATGCCGTTGTTTTTATTTTAAAGCTGCTTACAAAGTCCTTTGAAAAGGTAAAAATGGATGTTTCCCTTGAAAAGTTCTTTTTAAAGGTGGTAAATATCACCCTGCATATTATAGTTTTGCTGTCGGCTCTTAATGCTTTGGGCATTTCAACCACGGGACTGCTGGCGGCGCTTTCGGGCGCGGTGGTGGCGGTTGCGCTGGCGCTTAAGGATTCCCTCGGCAGTATAGCGGGCGGAATAATAATTTTGATTACCAAACGGTTTGAAACGGGGGACTATATCGAGATAAACGGGGACGAGGGCACGGTTACGCAGGTGGATTTAATGCACACCACCCTTAAAACCCTCGATAACCGCCATATCGTAATACCCAACGCCGTGGCGGTAAACAGCCGAATTATAGATTATTCAAGCGAGGATACAAGACGGCTTGACATAGTGTTCGGGATAAGCTACGGCGATGACTCCGAAAAGGCGAAGCAAATTATTTTAGACGCCGTAAGCAAACACAAAATGACCCTTAATAAGCCCGAAGAGCCCTTTGCAAGGGTTACGGGCTTTGGGGACAGCGCGGTTGAAATCACCCTTAGAGTATGGTGCGAAAGGGTGAACTACTGGCAGCTTAAATTTGACCTTTTGGAGCAGATTAAGGCGGAATTTGATAAAAACGGAATCTCAATCCCCTATAATCAGCTTGATGTGCATATTAAGGAGAATAAAGGCTGAATTAACCTTTGAAAGGGGCTGTAAAAAACAAATCGGGGTTTGTAGAGATGTTACAAATAGGCCCCCTTGTGTAAAGGGGGCTGTCGAGCGTAGCGAGACTGGGGGATTGTTTTGGA
>JAXJVI010000080.1:0-2598 GCA_036308615.1 Acutalibacteraceae bacterium
AGTGGAAGTCGAAGTGGGTGGTTATTATATCGGAATTGACATCATCCGCCGGGTGCTGAACGGGGCAGAAGTCGTAAATTGTCTTGTCCCTCGGCACAATAATCATTCCCGCGGGGTGCTGACCCGTGGTCTGCTTAATCTGCGCCTTTTCAACAAGGGAAGCCAAGCGGTTTAATTCCGCGTTGCTTAAGGTGACCCCCTTTTTCTCGGCGTACGCCTTTGCGAAGCCGAAGGCGGTCTTTTCCGCAACCGTGGAGATAGTTCCCGCTTTAAATACATTTTCCCTGCCGAAAAGGGTTTCGGTGTACTTCTGCACCGAGTTTTGAAATTCGTCCGAGAAGTTAAGGTCTATATCAGGAACCTTATCCCCCTTAAAGCCTAAGAAGGTCTCGAAGGGGATATCGTGACCGTTGCGGTTGAGGGGAGACCCGCATTTAGGGCAGTTCTTTTCGGGCAGGTCGAAGCCTGAGCCCACCTCGCCCTTTAGGAAAAATTCGCTGTGCTGACAATTAGGGCAGACATAGTGGGGCGGCAGGGGGTTAACCTCGGAAATTCCCGCCATTGTTGCGACAAAGGAGGAGCCGACCGAGCCTCGGGAGCCCACCAAATAGCCGTTTTCCTCGCTGTAGGCAACTAACTTCTGCGCCGAGATATACATTATTGAAAATCCGTTGTTGATCATGGAGTTAAGCTCCTTTTCAAGCCGCTTTTCCACCACCTCGGGCAGGGGGTCGCCGTAGAGCTTGTGGGCGTTGTCCCAGCATATGTTTCTAAGTAAATCGTCCGAGCCCTCGATTACAGGCGGATAGTTGCCGTCGGGCACGGGGATAACATCATCGTCAATCATATCGGCGATTTTGTTGGGGTTGTCGATAACAAATTCCTTTGCCCGCTCCCCGAAATAGTCGAAATCCTTAAGCATTTCATCGGTGGTTTTAAGGTAGAGGGGGGCTTGATTGTCAAAATCGTCAAAGCCCTGACCCGCCATAAGAATTTTGCGGATAATATCGTCACTCTTTTTTAGGAAATGCACATCCCCCGTGGCGACAACCGGCTTGCCCAGCTTATCGGCAAGCTCTACCACCTTGCGGTTAAAGTCCTTTATAACCTCCTCGCTTGTGACCTTGCGGAAACGGTTGGGTATAACAGCCCCCGTCTTCTTGTCCTTTTTATCGGGAGCCATAGACTCCCGCACCATAAAGGCGTTGTTGCCGAGGGGCTGAATTTCAAGGTAGTCGTAATAGTCGGCTATCCTTAAAAGCTCCTCGTCAGGTCTTTCGTCCACAATCGCCTTGTAAAGCTCGCCCAGCTCGCAGGCACTGCCTATTATCAGCCCCTCGCGAAGAGTATCAAGCTTACTGCGAAGTGTGATAGGCTTGCCCTTAAAGTTATTTAGGTGGGCATCGGATACTAATTGATAAAGGTTTTTAAGTCCCGTAAGATTTTTTACAAGTATTATCTGGTGACAGCGGTATTTTGCTATCTTCTTTGCGTTAAGACCCGTAATATCGTTGTTGATGTCATCGACAAAATAGGCCTCCACACCGTAGATAACCTTAAACTGACCGCCGCCCTTGCGTATCGATTTTACCGCACCCGCGGCGGCTGGGTAGGACTGAACGACACCGTGGTCGGTAATCGCCACCGCCTTGTGACCCCACTTATACGCCCTGTTTACAATATCGGCGGCGGAGGAAACCGCGTCCTTTGCGGACATATTGGTGTGACAATGAAGCTCCACCCGCTTTTCGCCCTCGTGAGAGTCGGTCTCCTCATATTTCTGCAAAAGAGCCATAGCCTTCGGCTTTACCCTGAACTCATTTTTATAGTTATCAAACTCGTATGTGCCGTTTATAAGTACAAAAGCGCCGTCCTTTACAGGCGCCACCTCTCCCATACGCTTTGGGTCGATAAACATATTGGCGGTAAGGGAATTTGTGTAATCGCTGAAGGAAAAGGTTAAAATATTAGACTCGCCCCGCTTGGTGTTAATGGTGCGAACCTCTGTGCCGAAAACCTCCCCCCAACAGCAGATTTCGGTATCGTCGGGGGTGACCTCAATCATTTTTTTGGTATTAGTATTAATGCCTCTGCCGTAAAAGACCTGAGGATTATCAAGGTATACTATGCCGTTTTCGGGCTTTTCCTGCCGCTTTTCAAACTTAATTTCCTTTTTGGGAGCGGCGGGCTTGTCCGCTTTAGGGGCTTGCTTGCGCTCTGCGGGTTCGGGGGGCGCGACCTTTGGTACTTCCATCTCCACCGCGTCAAGCTGACCGTCAAAGGTGACCGTAATTCCTTTGCCGAAGCGCTCCCTTATTATCATACGGAAGGCGTTTTCAAAGCCGCTGTCAAGAATTTTTTCATAGCCGCCGTATTTTAAGGTTATGCCTACATTGCCGTCCGACAGCCTGAATTCCGCACCGTTAAAATAGCCGTTTAAAGCCGCGTTTTTTACCTTAATTTCGGCAATAATATCGGCACAGGCGGCGCTGTCAAGGGCGTTTTCGCCGTAGATAAAGGAAACGGCGCAGGAATTAAGCCTTAACGCCGATAAAAGCGCACCGTGAAGGGCGCTTCGCTCATTCATTGTTATGTAAT
>JAXJVI010000081.1:0-26363 GCA_036308615.1 Acutalibacteraceae bacterium
AAAAGACATATCGATACTCTTTCGGGCGGTCAGCAGCAGCGTGTTGCCATTGCACGCGCTATTGCAAATCACCCCAAGGTTTTACTTTTGGATGAACCGCTTGCCGCTTTGGACTTAAAGCTTCGCAAGGATATGCAAAAGGAGCTTAAAAAAATTCAGCAGCAGTTGGGGATCACATTTATTTTCGTAACCCACGACCAGGAGGAAGCCCTTACAATGTCCGACCGCGTGGTCGTAATGGACGGCGGTAAAATCCAGCAGGTCGGTTCTCCGCAGGATATTTATAACGAGCCGAAAAACGCCTTTGTCGCCGACTTTATCGGTGAATCCAATATTGTTGACGGCAAAATGCTCCACGATTATTATGTCGAATTTTCGGGACAGAAATTTGACTGCCTTGACAAGGGCTTTGCCGAAAACGAGCAGGTCGATGTAGTGGTACGCCCTGAGGATGTGGATATTGTAGCCCCCGAAAAGGGAATGCTTAAGGGACAGGTCACCTCGGTCGCCTTCTTGGGTGTGCATTACGAGATTATCGTTGACATCGGCGGCTTTAAGTGGATGATTCAGACCACAGACGAGCATTTCACGGGTGATAATGTGGGACTTTACATTGAGCCCGACGCAATTCATATAATGAAAAAATCCGAATATTCGGGACTTTACGGCGACTATTCCTCCTACAGCGAGGAAATCGACCACCTCTCCGATGTGGAAGAGGAGGCTTAGCCGTGAATAAAAAGACCTTCGGAAATAAGCTGGTCGCCTCGCCCTATATCGTCTGGTCGGCGATATTTATTGTGGTACCGCTTATAATAATGGTGTACTTCGCCCTTACCGATTCCTCGGGCGCTTTTACGCTCGCTAATCTGTCGGGGCTGGGGCAATACAAAAAAGCCTTTGCAATTTCTATAATATACGCCGCCGCCGCAACCCTTATAACACTTATATTGGCGTATCCAATGGCGTATTTTATGACAAAGCTTAATGTTTCTTCCCAGCGAATGTTATTTATGATTGTAATGATACCGATGTGGATGAACTTCCTTATCCGTACCTATTCGTGGATAACGATACTCGCAAACACGGGACTTATCAACACCCTGCTTTCAAAGCTGGGAATAGGGCCGTTAAAGCTTATAAATACCCCCGGGGCGGTAATACTCGGTATGGTGTACGATTTTATACCTTATATGATATTGCCTATCTACTCGGTTATGTCAAAGCTTGATAAATCCCTGCTCGAAGCGGCGGAGGACTTGGGCTCAAACTCATTTACAAAGTTTAAAAAGGTTATTTTTCCCCTTTCCCGCCCGGGCGTTATTTCGGGTATCACAATGGTATTTGTGCCGTCGGTCAGCACCTTTTACATTTCCCAAAAGCTCGGCGGAAACAAGACTATGCTTATCGGCGATACAATCGAATACTTCTTTAATTTGGGTCCGTCCTATTATAATATAGCCTCGGCGATTTCGCTGGTGCTTATGGTTATGATTTTAATCTGTCTCTTTATTATGAACAGATTTACCGACGATGAGGACGGAGGTGTGTTGATGTGAAAATACTTTCCCGCCTTTATATCGCGCTTATAGTTTTATTTCTTTACGCCCCTGTGGCGGTAATGATAGTCTTTTCCTTTAACCTATCCTCAAGTGTTTGGGTGTTTGAAGGTTTTTCAACCCGCTGGTATGAGGGACTGGCTAACGACACTACAATGCTAACCGCCCTTGAACACACCCTGATTATTGCCGTTTCATCGGCGGTTATATCAACGGTATTAGGTACTGCCGCCGCTGTAGGAATAACCGCTATCCGCCGTAAAATATCAAAAAAGGTTGTAATGTCGGTTACACAAATTCCTATGATGAATGCCGACATTGTAACGGGTATTTCCTTAATGCTGCTGTTCATTTTTTTCGGCAAGCTTATAGGGCTTAACGAATCCTTAGGCTTCGCGACGGTGCTAATCGCCCACATTACCTTTAACCTGCCCTATGTGATTTTATCGGTTATACCGAGGCTCAGGCAGACCGACTCCCACTTAGCCGAAGCGGCGCTCGACCTTGGCTGTACCCCCCTTAAAGCCTTTTTCAAGGTGATTCTCCCCTCAATTTCAACGGGAATTGTAACGGGCTTTATAATGGCGTTTACCCTGTCGCTTGACGATTTTGTTATAAGCTACTTTACCTGCGGGCATTACCAGACCCTGCCTATCGTGATTTACAATATGACAAAGAAGTCGGTCACGCCCGACACATACGCCCTTTCAACCCTCATATTTATATCCGTTTTTGTTCTGATGGTGCTTTACAATGTATTGCAGACCAAAAGCGAAAAAAAGAATTTAAAAACCGTTTAACATACTTGCACACCCCATATAAAAGAAAGGATTTTGATAAATGAAAAAACATCTTGCTCTCTTACTCGCATTAACATTAACACTCTCTGCCCTGCTCACGGGCTGCGGCTATGAATACAAGGAGCTTGATCTCCGCGGAACCTACGACAAAAGCCTTGAAGGTACCTCGCTTACGGTATACAACTGGGGCGAATATATTTCGGACGGTGCGGACGGCTCGATTGATGTAAACAAGGAATTTGAAAAGCTTACGGGAATTAAGGTTAAGTACCTTACCTTTGAAAGCAACGAAACTATGTACTCTCAAATCAAGAGCGGCGGCATAAGCTACGATATAATAATCCCCTCGGATTATATGATCGAACGCCTTAAAAGCGAGGATATGCTCGAAAAAATAGATACCTCTAAGCTTTCCAACTACGATTTGATTGAGGACAAGTACAAAAACCTCTTCTTCGACGAAAACAACGAATACAGCGTTCCCTACAATGTCGGCTTGGTAGGCATTATCTATAATGAAAAGCTGACAGGAAGCGATATTGAACATTCCTGGAAGGTGCTTTGGGACGAAAAATATAAGGATATGGCGCTCAACTTCAACAACCCCCGCGACGCCTTTATGACCGCACAGATGATTTTGGGTCAGGATTTAAACACCCTTAACAAGGCGGATTGGGACGCCGCCGCCGACCTTTTAAAGCAGGGCAAGGCAAATCTCCAGTCCTATGTTATGGACGAAATTTACGCTAAAATGGAGACCGGTGAGGCTTCCGTCGCCCCATACTACGCAGGCGACTACCTTACAATGCTCGAATCAAACGAGGATCTGCGCTTCTTCTACCCCGAAGAGGGCACAAACATTTTTGTGGATTCAATCTGCATTCCGAAAAACGCCAAAAACTATGAAGCGGCGCTTATGTATATCAACTTCCTCTTAGAGCCCGATATTTCCACCGCCAACGCCGAATATATCGGCTACGCCTCCCCCAACACTGCGGTTATAAACAACAAGGATTACTGCTACTATCAGAATGAAATTCTCTATCCCGATGAGGCTGATATTCCTAAGGTTCAGTACTACCACGATATAGACAGCGAAATCCGCACCTATTACGAGACCCTCTGGAGCGAGATAAAGCTCTATTAATCATCTTTAAGGTACGGATTAATTGTTGAAAAATTAAACCAAGCTCGGCAAAGGCTCTAATTGTTATGCTTTTGCCGAGATTTATTTTAGGCGGACAAATTGGGGTTTGTCTGTGTGTTTGTAGTAGATAGATATTAGATTTTTTCGGTCGGTCGAGGACGCCCGACCCTACAAAAAATCTTTATGTTTCGCCTATAAAAGCCTCAATTTTCGCGTTGTTTAATTCCGAATTACGAATTACGAATTACGAATTAGCCTCTACAAACCCCGATTTTTTTACAGCCCCTTTTTATCCCCTTAAATACTCCCGCAAAATGCTTAGTCCGCGTTTTTCCAGACGGTTTACCGCTTGTCTTGTTATTCCAAGCCTGTCCGCTATTTCGGTATCGGAATAACCGTATATGTACTTTAAAATAAGCGACTCTCTCTGCCTTTGGTTAAGCTGCTTCATTCCGTCCTTCAGCGTAACCGAGCCTTCAATCTCCTCTACACAGTAGGCGCAGTCATAAAGCTCGCAGGATTCCAGCATATGCCTGTGTTTTCTCTTTGAAAGCGCAATGTATTTGTTTCGTATAGAGGCGGCAATATATCTGTTAAGCATATCTGTATCATCGGGGAAAAATTTATCGGTATCAAGCGAATATATAAGCTCAAGTAAAAAAACCGTCAGCTCCTGCCCCGCGTCGTCATATCCGAGCTTCATCTCATAATGATGTATAAGCCTCGCAAAGGCCTCATAAAGCTTTGCAAAGCGCGACATATCCTTGTTTTTAATTTCACTTACAATACACAAAAGCTCTCTGTTGCACATCCTGATACTCCCTTTCCTTTATAGAAAGAAAAAGGCAGAGGATTTGTAAACATATTTGTCCAAATTTTTCCAAAAAAGCTTCCGCCCTTCTCTTTTGGAAAATTTTACATACTTTGGGTAAAAAAATTATATTTTTGAGAGTAAGCCGTACTTTTAAGGGAGCAAAACGCCGAAAATTATGCTTTTTTTGTCTAAAAAAGTTATATATTGACATTTAATAATATATATTGTATAATATTGTCGAAATAAGTCGAAAAGTTTAATTTTAAGTTTTCAAGGAGGCAATATTATGAGAATAGCTTTGTGCGACGCTGATACCGCTGCAATAAAAATAACAAAACGGATTCTATACGAATACGCGAATCTGCGCGGAATTGAGCTTTTGGTAGAGGAATACGCTTCGGGAAATGAACTGCTGATTAATAAAATAAAGTATCAGCTTGTTATACTCGACTACAATACCGGCGACCTTAACGGGCTTGAAACCGCAAGGGTTTTAAGAAGCTGCAATCCCGACTGTACGATAATTTTTTTAAGCTCATATAAAGGGTTTATAATAGACTCCTTTGAGGTTAGCCCCTTCCGATTTTTATTAAAGCCCCTTGATAAATCGCTCCTGTTCTCCGCTCTTGACGATTTTTTTAAGGCCCGAAGCGATAACCGACCGCTCTTGATAAAGGACGGCGGCGATACCTTTTGCTTAAGCGCAAACGAGATATTCTACCTTGAAGCGGATAATAAAAACTGCTTTATAAGCCTTAGAAATAAAAAAATCCGCTGCCGTAAAACAATGGCGCGGGTTTACTGTGAGCTTCCGAAACAGCATTTCGGTAAAATAAATCGGGCATATGTCGTTAATTTCAATTACATTTCGGGCTATAACAGGGACGCCGTAACCCTCAGAAACGGTGAACAGCTCCATGTAGGGCGTTGCTATTTCAAAAGCTTCAGAGAGGAATTCCGCGAATTTTCGGATGCTATGGAGCTGTAAAATAGAAAATAATTCCGATTTTTTGCTCAAACAGTTGATTTTATCGCGAAAAAAAGGTATCATATAGAGGAGAATTAATACTCGGAGGATAAAATGTTAGAATTAAAAAATATTTCCTTCAGCGCCGAAAACGAAACGGGCGAAAAGGAAATTCTTAAAAACATCAATCTTAAAATCGACGATAGCTTTGTTGTAATTACAGGGCCTAACGGCGGCGGTAAATCCACCCTTGCAAAAATTATTGCGGGAATAATCACCCCCGTTTCGGGACAGATTTTGCTTGACGGTGAGGATATTACCCGCCTTTCCATAACCGATAGGGCGAAAAAAGGCATCAGCTTTGCCTTTCAACAGCCCGTGCACTTTAAGGGGCTTACGGTTTACGACCTTATAGGCCTTGCCGCAGGCAAGGAAATCGGGATCAACGAGGCGTGCGACTACCTTTCACAGGTCGGTCTTTGCGCAAGGGATTATATAAACCGCGAGGTCAATTCCTCCCTTTCGGGGGGCGAGCTTAAGCGTATTGAAATAGCTACTGTATTAGCCCGTTCCTCAAAGGTCGCGGTTTTTGACGAGCCCGAGGCGGGTATCGACCTTTGGAGCTTCGGTAACCTGATTCAGGTATTTGAGAAAATGCACAATACCTTGGGTGGAAGCATTATCATAATTTCCCATCAGGAGCGTATTCTTAATATTGCGGACAGGATTGTTGTTTTAGGCGGCGGCGAGCTTCGCGCCACAGGCACTAAGGATGAAATTCTGCCCGAGATTTTAGGAACGGTTGACAGCGGCTGTAAAATACTTGCCGACAATGTAAAGGAGGCGCGCGGATGAACGGCACGGAATTAGAGCTATTAAAGATTATTGCCGATATGGGCGATTCAACAGACGGCGCGTATAATATCAGGTCTAACGGTCAGCTTGCACAACGCCGAGTTACCGAAAACATCGATATTAAAACCAAAACCGACCGACCGGGTATTGATATTATAATAAAGGCGGGAACCGTGGGCGAGACCGTCCACATTCCCGTAATTATAAGCGAAACAGGGCTTAACGACCTTGTATACAACGATTTTATAATCGGTGAAAACTCCGATGTCACAATAATCGCGGGCTGCGGAATACACAACTGCGGCGAAAAGGAATCCCGCCATGAAGGTATCCACACCTTTTTTGTAGGCAAAAATGCCAAGGTGAAATACATCGAAAAGCACTACGGCGAGGGCGACGGCAACGGCGAAAATAATATGAACCCCACCACGGTTGTAAATATCGCCGAGGGCGGTTATATGGAAATGGACACCGCACAAATTAAGGGTATAGACTCTACGAACCGTGTAACCAAAGCCCGCCTTTCAGACGGCGCTTCCCTTGTGATACACGAAAAAATTATGACCCACGGCAAGCAAAGGGCGGAAACCGACTTTACCGTTGACCTTGACGGTAAAAATTCCAGCGCCAATGTTGTATCCCGCTCGGTCGCGAAGGATAACTCCTTCCAGCGTTTCCTATCTAACATCAACGGAAACAATATGTGCAGCGGCCATACCGAGTGTGACGCTATTATTATGGATGACGCAAAAGTGACCGCCATACCCGAAATCACCGCCAACAGCATTGACGCCTCCCTTATCCACGAGGCGGCAATCGGCAAAATAGCGGGCGACCAGCTTATAAAGCTGATGACCTTAGGCCTTACCGAAGCCGAGGCAGAGGAACAGATTATTAACGGATTTTTGAAATAATATGTAATTTGGGGCTTAAAACAGCCCCGATTTGTTCAAATCGTTATCGTGAATTACGGTGATGTATTTAATCGAGGACGACTCGCAAATCATTGTACTGCAGCCCCTATACAGCTTAAGCACAATGTAGTCCGCTCCCACATTTAAGAGTATTCCTATTCGGCTTTCAAGACAGCCGCCTATAAGCGATTCCACCCGTACTAGCTTCCCCACCATAGTGCTTAAAAAAGCGGGCATATATGCTGTGTCGGTAAGGCGCATATTATTGCATTTACTTGCCCTTTCCACCGTCATTTTGCACTCCGACCCGTTATCGCTTTTTTTAAGATAATCCTCGTAGTATTTCAAATCCTTTTCACCCGTAATCGGACAGGGAAAATTATGTTCCATAGTTAACACTCCCGATATATATGATTTTGTTACAGTATATGAGACAAACAGTTCATTTGCTAAAAGAAAGGCGGAATTTATATGTCCACACCCCATATAGGCGCCGAAAAGGGCGACTTTGCCGACACCGTGCTTATGCCGGGCGATCCGTTGCGTTCCGGGTTCATTGCCGAAAACTTCCTGATTGACGCTAAGCTTGTAAACAATGTACGAGGCGTTCAGGGCTACACAGGGCTTTATAAGGGCGAAAAAATATCTGTTATGGCAAGCGGTATGGGTATGCCCTCAATAGGCATTTACTCCTATGAGCTTTACAATTTTTTCGGTGTTGAAAATATAATACGGGTAGGCTCGGCGGGCTCTTACAACTCCGATGTAAAGCTCCGCGATATAGTTTTGGCGCAAGCCGCCTGCACCGATTCTAATTTTGTAAAGCAGTTCGGTCTTCCCGGGGACTTTTCCCCTATCGCCGATTTCGGTCTGCTTACAAAGGCAGTTTCTAAGGCTAAGGCTTTAGGTCTCAACTGTCATATAGGAAATGTCCTTTCCAGCGACCGTTTTTACGGCGACAGCAACGGTCTTCCCGATTGGAAACAACCCGTGTCCCTCTGGGCAAAAATGGGCGTGCTGGCGGTTGAAATGGAGGCGGCGGCGCTTTATATGAACGCCGCAAGAGCGGGAAAACGGGCGCTGTGCATCTGCACGGTTTCCGATTCCCTTATAACGGGTGAAGAGACAACCGCCGAGGAAAGGCAAAATTCCTTCACCGATATGATAAAGCTTGCGCTTGAAACCGCGGCTTCAATTTAGGAGGCAAAAATGTCTGTCAAAGAACGCTTACTGCCGTTGTTAAACGACCGCGGAAAGGATTATCTTTCGGGCGAAGACGCCGCAAGGCTTTTAGGCGTCAGCCGAAATGCCGTTTGGAAGGCGGTTTCCTCTCTTAAAAAGGAGGGCTACAGTATTGAAGCCGTAACCAACAGAGGCTACCGTTTAATTAACAGCGGAGATATTCTCTCCCCTGCCGAAATTGAAAAAAACTTAACCGCGCTTAAAGGAAAGCTTGATATAGAGGTAAGGGAAACCGTCACCTCTACAAACGCCTTACTTAAGGAAAAAGCCGCTTCAGGCGCGCCCGAGGGTACGGTTTTAGTAGCCCTAAGCCAAACCGCGGGAAGAGGCAGATTTACAAGAAAATTTTTCTCCCCCGCAGACAGCGGAATTTATATGAGCATTCTGCTGCGCCCCCATATTTCCGCCGAAAGCGCTACCCTTATCACCACCGCTGCGGCAATAGCCGTGGCAGAAGCGGCTGAAAAGTTAAGCGGCAGAAAAACGGGAATAAAATGGGTCAACGACGTGCTTATAGAGGGCAAAAAAATCTGCGGAATACTTACCGAGGCTTCCCTTAACATAGAAAGCGGAGCGCTTGATTACGCGGTTTTGGGTATAGGTCTTAACGCCTATGAGCCAACGGGCGGTTTTCCCGATGAAATCAAAAATATCGCGGGAGCAATATTTAAGGAGCGAAAGGACGGGCTTCGCAGTAGGCTTACCGCGGAGGTGCTTGAAAGCTTCTTTAAATATTACAAAGATATTTCCGAGCGCACATATCTTAAGGCTTACCGTGAACGCTGTATAGTACTCGGAAAACAAATAAATGTCCTCTCCTCCTCGGGCGCGCGCCTTGCCACCGCCCTTGATATTGACGAAAATTGCCGTCTTCGCGTTAAATATGCGAGCGGTGAAGAGTCCCTCCTCTCCTCGGGAGAGATAAGTATAAAAATTTAATTAGCTTCTCTCCTTTTAAAAAAATAATCCCTTCCGTCACTTTGTGGCAGAAGGGAATTATTTTTTACACTTATTTTATAATATTAAACCTTGAAATAAAGGGCAGTTCCTTTGCTTTGCCCTGGGCGGCGTTTATAATACCGATAATCGCAAAAACAAGGAAAACAAGAGAAAACAAGCCTGTTATGATGTTAACAATCCAGTAAACAGGGCCGAATACCGCTCCGCCGAAAAGCGTAAATTCTCTTAAAACTCTCAAAACCCCGAGCAGTACCCCGCGCGCCACGCTGTACGCCGCCTCGCCGATTAAAAGCACAAGCCCCTGATTGGCGTGAAAACGGGCGAATTTCGATTTAGGTGCGGCTATAAGAGGCACAAGCACCAAAATACCGATATATGACAGCAGCGCAAAAACCTTATTGTCCGAAATATCCATAAAGTCAAATTCATAGGTTTTATCCTCGGTGCTCGTATATTCGTTGAATTTATCGCTGAAATCGCTTCCCATAGGCGCGGAATATGTATTATTGCTGTTCTCCGTCGGCTTACCGCAGGAGGGGCAAAATTTATCGCTCTCATTAAGCTCTTTTCCGCAATTTGTACAAAAAGACATTTAAAATTCCTCCCCTTTTTTTCTTTAATTCTAACATTTTATAGGATTTATTGCAAGGGGTTTTTAAAATAAAATAAAACAACTGCCGCCGCCTGGATTATAATAATCAGCGGAATGCCTATCATAAAGCGCTTATGGAGGGTTTTATGCCTTATTGCGAGCATTGTAATATACATAGCCAAGCTTCCGCCCAAGGCGGAAAGCAAAAACAGCGTGCTTTCCCTTACCCGCCATTTTCCTTTTTTCGCGCGTGATTTGTCCGCCACGCACACAATTACCGAAATAAGGCTTATTACGCCTAAATATATCAAAATGTATTTATTCTCCAAAAAAATCACCGCTATTATTTTAACAGCTTTACACCGCCTTTTCAATCTGTTTTTTAAGCTTTACGATAATTCTTTTTTCGAGTCTTGAAATGTATGACTGTGAAATTCCGAGGGTATCGGCGACCTCCTTTTGAGTATATTCCTGATAACCGTTCATACCGAACCGCATTTCCATTATCTGCTTTTCCCTCGGAGGAAGTCCTCCAACAAGGCGCAGGAGCAAATATTTTTCATCCTCCTGCTCTATTCCGCGGCTAATATCATCGGCATCGCTACCTAAAACATCCGAGAGCAACAGCTCGTTGCCGTCCCAGTCTATATTGAGCGGCTCGTCTATGGAAACCTCGTTTTTACGGCTCGCGTTTTTTCGCAGAAACATCAGAATTTCGTTTTCGATACATCTTGAGGCATAGGTCGCAAGCTTGATGTTTCTGTCCGCACAGAAGGTGTTTACCGCCTTTATAAGACCTATTGTTCCTATGGAAATCAAGTCTTCGATACTGACCCCCGCCGAGTCAAATTTCCTTGCTATGTATACCACCAGCCTCAGGTTATGCACTATAAGCGTGTTTCGGCTTTGTTCGTCACCGTCGCTTAAGAGCTTCTGCTCCTCTTCGGCGGAAAGGGGCGGCGGGAGGGTTTCGGGGCCCTTTATGTAAAAGCTCGGCTTTATTATTCCTATTTTAATTAAAAAAGCATATATAAGTGATTTGATTCTCATTGTTACCCACCTGTTTCAAATAAATATTTCGGGATTGACTATCGCCTGATAATCATCCCTAAGGGGTGTTTTAGATACAGCAAGTATCGGTTTTTCGAGCTTGACCGTGCGCTCGCCGTCGCTTATGACCGCGCTGTCGCACCTGAAGCCGTCAAGCGTCCCTCCGCCCGAAACGGTGCTTAAGGGCAGTATTCTGTAACGCTTTTTAAGCCTTATATCGGTTACGGGATTGTCGGAGCCCAATAATACTTTTACAAATTCGCCGTCGGCAATTATAACCTCGGAGCCGCTTAAATAATCCTTAATGGAATTGCCCGTATCCACTATTGCGTCCATAGTAATGCTTTTTTCCTCTGCCGTAACGGTAATTTCGCACCTATCGGCAAGCTCGGAGGTTCTTGAAAATATCGCCTTCATAAGCATAAAGAGAAGATAGGTTATTACCGACGCGCCGATAAGCACCGCAGGAGAAATATTAAAGTAAACCACCGGGTTTACAACCGTCATTCCTTTAGGTCTAAAAACGATCCAAACCGCCGTCATAATGCCGCCGAAGCCACAGGTCACAAGAAATAAAACCCCCGCCGACCTAAAAAACCGCTTTGCACCCCCGAAGCCGAAGGCGCATAGCACCATAACCGCGCAAATTACTGCTTTGAAAACCAAGTCAAAAAAAAGCCCTAAATCGGGAGCAAATACGTAAAGTGAGGAAAAGGCACCTACCGCCGCGGAGGCGAGCTGACGGAAAACAGATAGCTTCACCCGTAAAATCGCCGCCGATGCCGAGAGCAAAAAATAATCCACAATTAAATTAAGTATCACCAGTATATCCGCATAAACTACCAAACACGCCGCCCCCTGACTATTTTATTATACGACTTTAAGGGTGCGTATTATGTCGGATAACAGGGGTGAAAAATACACTTTTTTAGGATATGGCGTAAAAAAATCAGCCGGTCTGCTAATTAAAAAAGCAGTCGGGCTGATTTTATTTATTAAAGCACCGCAATAGAGAACAATTACAGGACGGTTATCCGCTCCTAAAAACCGTCTTGCAAAGCCACAGAGAACCGAGCCCTGCGTTTTACAAAATCAGCTATCGTAGACTGAAATTAATAACTGTTAAAAAATCTGACGGAGCTTCACCGTTTAAAACCGGATAAAGAGTAAATGTCACTTTTCCGTTTGGCAAAGACGGGGTCGAAACTTTATAGCAAAGATAAATAACACAATCTTTATGATTCGTGGATTGATTATCTGTAGTCATAAGAATTATATTATTTGGCTCGCCAAGCCTTGATATTATGTCATCAAGGGTAGAATCCTTATTGATACCCTCAAGCATTTCAAAATCAGGGCGTGTGGGATTTATGCCTTCTTGATATCCACCACTGTATTCGTAGCACAAAAAGCGGATTTGAGTAATATAACAATCATTAAAATCACTTGAATTTCCATAAAAATTCATTATAAATGTATTAATAATATTGCCGCTCGGCGTGCGGAAGCAAGCGCTGCCCTGTAAAATACTTTCATCGAAATGCTTTTCTGTTATGATGAAACCCTTACTCAACAAATCAGAAACCTTTATAGGCATAGTAATGGTTATACCGTCAATTGTAATATCATAGTTTGACGCTTTATGACTGATAGATTTATCAGTTTTCAAATCATAATTATAATCCACCATTTTAAGTCCGTTGCCGATGCTGTCACTATGGTCTTCCTTTAAAACATCATAGTCATTAAGATTAAGTCGCTTAGATGCCTCTCTTATAAAATCGTTATGGTCAATAATTCTGCCGATTCTGTTACTTGTATTAACGGCGGTCAGCTTATAAAAAACATCAGACATTCTCGATTTATTATCAAGGTCGGTGATATAAACCGCTGTTCCGTCCTTTTCCAAAGTCAATTCCCTATCCTTAGAATTATTAAGATAAAAACTAAGGTTTGTCTTATCGGCAATATTAATGCCCGACTCCAACTCCAATCTTATGCAAAAACCGTATTTACCGTTATGCATAGCACTAATCTTTTTTATGTGATTGTTAGTTATCACCGATGTGCCTGAATCGTTTTTGAAAGCAACAGAATTGTCCGTAACCGATGATTCACCGAACAAAACCGTTCCGTCATCTAAAACCACACCGTCATCAATGAAAGAATTATTTGACGCAAACAAGCCTTCTAACTGTTCGGCGGTAAAGCTTTGTTTTTTGTGTATAACAAAGCAAAAATTGTCGTTAAATTTTATATCGTCTGCAACATATTTATAATTTCCGTTCCCTTCAAATCTGCCGCAGTTAATGCCGATAACCTTATCGCCCTCAAAATAAACGGTGAATTCATAATTTTCCCCATCATAATTTTCAATCAATTTATATCCGCTGACATATTTATGGGATGAAAAGGACATAGCCCTCTCTGTTAAAGAAGTTTGCAAGCAAGAATAGTATCGTTCGCCCTTTTTAAAGGTAATCATATTGTTGAAATTATTGCGGGTAATGACAACCTCTACCGAGCCTGTTCCTCCAAGCTTCTGTGCCAAAAATCCTCCGGTGTCATTTAAAGTAATGGTGAAATAGCTGCACATGGTGATTGTAAAGGTTGAATTAGCGCCTATATTGGTTGCGGTGGAGTTTGCAAGATTTAATATTCCAAAGCTTGTATTATTTGCCAATGTTGCTGCTTTTTGTTTTTGCGCCGAATCAGATAATAATACAACTCCATTTTCCGCAATAGCTTTTTTAACAGCATAAAAATTCAACTTATCCAAGCTGTTTATTTTCACATTTTCTGTTGTGATACTACTTGAAATATCATCATCTGAATTATTTTTGCCTTTGCTCTGTGTTTCGCTACTCGATGATGTTTTATTGCCTGAGGTTATATTGGAGGAGGAACTGCTATTCACCGCATCATCTTTTGATTGAATGTTCTCTTCTAAGAAATCACTCTCTGTAAAAACACAGCTATTTTCAGGATTAGAAGAAGTATCTTTTTTATTTGGGGTGTCTTTCTTACAACCGACAAAAGAAAGAATAAGAATTAAAGACAATATAATCGCAAGCACTTTTTTCATAAAGCTTCCCTCTCATTCTCATTTTTAAAATATACTTCCAACTCATCAATGGTAAAGGTTTGTTTTGTGTAAATAACAACACAGAAATCTTCAATAAATGTTACATCATCTGCAACATAGTTTGTAGGCACGCTTTTAAAAGGCGCACACTCAAATCCCACAACCTTTGAGCCATCATAATGGACTGTAAATTTGTAGTTTTCCTGCTCTAAATTTTTAACGATATTAAATCCGTCAATATATTTGTGAGAAGAAAATTCACGGCTTATTATGCCCGAATTTATATCATTACTTTGACCGTTCATAAAGCAGGTATAATACTTATCATTCTTTTTAAAGGTTATCATTTGCCCCATATCTTCAATATTGTTCTCGGTAACAACAATCTCAACAAGTCCTGTTCCGCCAAGCTTCTGAGCCAAATAACCTTTTTCATCATTAAGCTCGATAGTGAAATATGTTACCATCGTTGCGGTGAAAACTTTGCTACGGTCTATTGGATATTCAAAATAAGCATTATTCAATAAAAGAATATTTGGCGTTGAAAAAACATTACCGCTCATTCCAAAGGGCAAAATTGAATTATCACTTATAATCTTTTTAGCTGAATAAAAGTTGATTTTATCTATGCTGTCAATAAAATAATCCGTTTCTATAGTTGTCGGATCACTTGAAGTACTGTTTGAGGAAGTATCGTCTGACGGCTCGGAAGGATCTTCTTTATTCGGATTTGAAGGAGTACTATTGTCGGGTATAAACTCATCCTGTGAGCTATTGCTATTTGGAGGATTCGATGATGGATTACTGTCTTGTGACGAATTACTGCTACTTGTAGAGCTATTTTGACTGTTATCTTCCGAAGAATCATATTCAGAGTTATCAGATACATTTTGCGAGCTGTCCGAAACGGGAATATTATTACCAAAAAATCCGCTTTTCCACAAGCCGAAGCTTGTGATTAAAACAACACAGCAACAAAATACAGGTGTAACTGTGCCTATAATAATTCTTTTTTTTCTTTTTTTCTTTGCTATATATTTATCTCTGCGCTCAAAGATGCTGTTAGCTATTTCATCATAGCTTTTCATACTGAAACCCCTCCTTGTCAAGTAACAATTTAAGAGATTGTTTCGCCCTAAAAAGCAGGTTTTCGATTTGCCGTTTAGATTTTCCCATTATCTGTGCTGCTTCTTGGTTTGAAAGCTCTTCAAAAAAGCAAAGCCATAAAACCTGATAGTATTCAGGCTTTAAATCAGACATTGCCTTATGTACAATGATTTTTCCTTCGCTTTTGATATATAGATTTTCAAGGTTTGTTTCATCTTTTAAATAGTTTTCTACATCTTCTATTGAGGATGTTAAAATTTTAGAATTATGTCTTATATAATCTATTGCAACATTTCGCCCAATGGTGTAAAGCCAAGTCTTGAATGAACTTTTCTCGTTGAATTTAGGTTTTTTAACTGCGAGCTTAAAGAAGGTTTCTTCCATTATCTCCTCGGCTACATAAATATTATTCACATAACCGTTTAAATAAAGAATTAAACCATCTTTATAATCCTTAATAATTAAGGTTAAACCCTCATCATCACCATTAAGAAAACGGCGGTAGCTACTTGCACCGTTATCCATTTGGTACCCCTCTCCTTGGTTTCTCCTCGTTTATTAGACGAGTCTGTATACAAAAACTCTCAGCAAATTGTAAAGTTTTTCTTTTTTTGTAAATAAAATACAATCGTATAAGTATTATAACATACCGCCTAAATCGCCACAACTAAATATTAGAAAAGACATACAACACAGAGCCCCCTTATGTTTTAAAAAAACAGCCGGTCTGCTAATTTACGCAAACCGACTGTTTTTTACAGGCTTCAGAAATAAAACTGTATATCCCTCCGTCACGGCTTCGCCGCGCCACCTCCCGTAAGGCTTGGGAGGCTTTGGGTTATATTAAATAATAGTAGAAATACCTATTCCCAGCGCGCCCCCGCCGACATGGCAGGAAATGCTAATAGGCAGAGCGTCAAGCTCAATTTCAAGGTCGGGGAAGCGCTCTGCAACCTGCTGTTGCCATTCCTTACCCGCTTTAAGGTCGCCCGAATATGCGGCGCGGATTTGAACCTTTTCGCCCGTGAAACGGGTGTTGCGGTCATTTTCGATACCGTCGAGCATAGCGTCGGTGGCGGCTTTCATTCCGCGCACCTTTTTGTAAGCGTCCAGCTTTCCGCCCTGAATCTGCAAGACGGGCTTTATACCGAGTAATGTACCTATCGCCGCTCCCGCAGAGGTAACTCTGCCGCTCTTTTTCAGATATTCAAGGGTGTTTACCGAAACATAAATGCTCTGCTCTGCCGCCTCGTTTTCGGCAATCTCGGCAATCTCTTTAGCGGATAGACCGTTATTTGCCAGCTTTACCGCATTAAAAACCGATGTGTAAAGGGTTACGGAAATACGCTTATTATCCACAACAAAAACCCTGCCGTCATAATCCGAGGCAAGCGCCCTCGCGGTTTCGCAGGTTCCGCTCAAACCACTCGACATAGGGAAATAAACGATAGCTTCGTAGCTTTCTAAAATCTCGTCCCACATATCCGTAAGCGAGGCGGGGGACGGCTGTGAGGTGGAGACCTCCGCTCCCGACTCTAAAGCTTCAAAAAACTCTCCGTAGGACATTTCGCCGTACTCTGCATACTCCTTGCCGTCCACGACAAAGGGCATTTTTAAAAGATATATTCCGTTTTCCTGTGCGGTTTTGGGGATGATGCCGCTGTTGGTATCGGTCATAATGGCTGTTTTATTCATTAATAGCTCCGTTCCGCCGCTTTGGCTTGAAAATATACCTTTATTTTATTGCTTTTTAGATAATTTGTCAATACATACATTTTACATTTTAAAAGCCCATTTTACATTTTAAAAGCCTATCTCAAATCAAAAGTTCGAGTTTCCCCATTTTTCAAGCAAAAGGTATTGACAAAAGTCAGGATTACGATTATAATAAATACAAACAGAGGGCTACCGTGTAGGCGGTTGTCCCGTTATAAGTTAAAAATAACCGCTAACTTTGGACAGAGGGCGGTTATTTTTTTGTTGCTATTATAAGTAATAAAATAATTACGAGGGTAATTACTGTAAAATACTCCATAATAATCTATCACCCCCCTAACATATATGTCAGAGGGTTAAACCCTCTGCACTGAAAGAGGGAACAACCGCCTACCGCTTTATAAGGTAACCCTAAGGGAGTTTTCACTCCGAAAAATATTATATGATATAAATCGAATTTTGTCAATTATTGAATAAATAAATAAACTGTATGCAGAGTTTGTCTCATAAAAAAACAATATTGACTAATTTTAGAAAAGTATGTAAAATAGAAAGGTCGGCAAATTTATGTCGGCGGTAAAATCAAGCTTACAGGAACGGCGATTTTGATGTCAATTAATAAAGAATGGTACAAAAAAGGGCTTCGCGACGGCATACCTATAGCTCTCGGTTACTTTGCCGTGGCGTTCACCCTGGGAATAGTTGCAAAAAAGGCGGGGCTTACCGCCTTTCAGGCAGGACTTGCCACAGGACTTACCAATGCCTCGGCGGGCGGTTATGCGGGCTTTACCCTGATTGCGGCGGGCGCGGGCTACCTTGAGGTGGCGCTTACAGAGCTTATTGTAAACGCAAGGTATCTTTTGATGTCCTGTGCGTTAAGCCAAAAGCTTTCGCCGGACACTTCGGTTCTTCACAGGATACTTGTAGCCTTTGATGTGACCGATGAAATATTCGGTATCTCGGTCTCGGTTACAGGCACCCTTAACCCGTATTACAACTACGGCGCCATGAGTGTGGCGATACCCGGTTGGACGCTCGGTACGGTATTCGGGGTAATAACAGGCAACATTCTGCCGACAAGCCTTGTAAGCGCCTTGGGAGTAGGACTTTACGGAATGTTTCTTGCAATAATAATCCCGCCCGCAAAGAAAAACAGGGTCATAGCAGCTCTTGTAATCATTTCAATGGCGGCAGGCCTTGCTTTTTCAAGACTGCCGATTATTTCATCGGTATCATCGGGTATGAGAGTTATTATACTTACCGTTGTAATCTCACTGACGGCGGCTCTGCTTTTCCCAATAAGCGAAGACAATGAACCCGTGTCCGCCTAAAACGGCTTAATTTCGGCGCTTTTCGGCTTGTCGTCAACCGCAGGCGTTAGCCTTGCAGTTTCCTTCGCACCAAAAATCACTCAAAATTCCGCTCGTTTTAGGTCGCAGAATTTTAAAGAGGTGGATTTTTGTCTGTGCGAGGCACAAAACGCAGTAAATCCTGACGGATTTACGAGTATTTTAACAATGCAAAGGCGAAAATCCGCCCTTTAAAATCGGGCTCGGGTTCATTGTCTTTGCTTAAAGGAGGAAGAAGATGCAGCATAATGTTTATATTTACATATTTATAATGGCGGCGGTAACCTTTTTAATCCGCGTACTGCCCCTTACCCTAATACGCAAAAAAATCACCAATGTGACACTGCGCTCATTTCTCTATTATGTCCCCTATGTCACCCTGGCGGTTATGACCTTTCCCGCGATAATCGAGGCTACAAACAGCGTCTGGTCGGGGCTTGCCGCACTTATCGTAGGGGTGCTTCTCGCCTATTTCGGTGTAAGCCTTTTCGGCGTGGCGGTCTGCTCCTGTGTGGTTGTATTTATAATAGAGCTGATCATTCTTTAAATATTAATTTAAGCCCTTCATTTCCGCTATTCTGTCGGCAATTTCAGCAAAGATTTCGCCGCAGGCAGCGGATTGTTTTTTTGTATTTTCGGAAAAAACTATAACGGTATACTGCGGGTCATTAGCCGGGAAAAATCCGCAAAACCAGCCCGCGCATATCTCCGTACCGTTTTCGTATTTTCCCGTCTGGGCGGTGGCGGTCTTTCCCGCCGCAGAAACCGTCTTAGGCTTTGCGCCCGTACCCGTTCCCTCTTCAATAACCGCGGATAAATATTCCCGCAGTTTTAAAGCAGTTTCCTTTTCCATAACCCTTGTGCGTTCCCCTATATTATAAGATGTAAACGCTCCGCCCGACAGCGTCCCCTCCACTGCCGAGGGGATATTATACGCCCCGTCCGAGGCAACGGCGCAATATAGATTAAGCATAGCCACTGGAGACAGCAAAAGCTCCCCCTGACCTATGCTGAAATTCGCAAGATATGCGATATTTGAAAGGCTGTCGGGATTTGGCAGACTTCCCCTTGCGGTCGAAAGCCCATCGCATATATTTATACCTTTTCCAAACCCCAAGGCAGAGGCGGTGTTATATACCCTATCCCCGCCTACCGAAAAAGCAAAATTATAAAAATAGGTGTTGCAGGAATTTGCAAGGCCGCTTTTTAAATTCATATCTCCGTGACCCGAGAGCTTATGACATTTAAAATAGCGGTCTATTATTTTTGTACTTCCCGTACAGGTATAACAGAAATCGCCCTTTCCGCACTCAATACCCGCCGCCGCGACACAGGGCTTAAATACCGAACCTACGCTGTATGCCGCAAGCCCTCGGTTTAATAATGGGGAGTTCTCTTCATTAAGGTAAGCGCTGATATTTGTTACATCGAAATTCGGAACGCTTGCCATCGCCCTGATTTTTGAATTTTTCGCCTCCGCAATCACAACGGCGCCGCATTCGATTTGTTTTGCCGCTTCTTCGGCTATAGCCTGTATATTAATATCAAGGGTTGAAACCACCCCCGCCGCCGTCACCGAGGTATCATTTTCGATTTCGGGCTTAATCCCAACAAGGATATCCCCTCCGCCGTCGGCGGTATAAACAAAAGCCGCCTTTTTATCGGAATACAAATATTCATCGTACGCCTTTTCAAGTCCCGACACGCCGTGGGACTCGCTGTCGGTATAGCCGATAAGATGCAAAGCCTTAGTATCCGCCGAATTATGCTCGTAAACCGTAACGCAGGATATTCCGTCACATTCTATCATTTGCGGCACCTCGCACAGCACGGGCTTGCCTGATTTAAGCCTTTCAAGCAGGCTTTCAAGCTCCTCACCCGACAAAACCGAGCTTATGGCGGTGACTGCACGGGGAGTAGGCGATACCGCCGCGATTATTTTTGTACTGCTGTTTGTAATCGGCGCCATATTGCAGTCGTAAATTGTTCCGCGAAGACTTGACGCCGTAAGCCTCAGAGCGGATTGCTTATTCTGAACCTCGGAATAATCAGAGGTCGCTATGACCGCAACCCGCATTATACAGCTAAAAAACAGCGCAATCACCAGAAAAAAGCAGATTACCGAGCGTTTTGCAAAAACGCTCCAAAAGCTTTCGTAAGACAAAACAAAACACCTCTTGTTAAAAGTATTAACAAAAGGTGTTTATTTAAACCGATATTTATTAAGAAGCGGACGGCTCTACAATTTTCTTTACCTTAAACTGCTTTACCGCGTAATTGTTTACCTCGCAGTCCATTTTTGCCGCGTAATCCTTAATATCCTTTTCATATTCCTCGTCGGCGATAAGGTGGCGTACGGTCATATCAAGGGTATCAAGATAGTAGGAGTCAGCGGTAATATCCTGCTTGACGGCAAGAACAAGACCCGCGTCGTCGTCAAGCTCTATTACCTTTACCTCGCCTGTCGCCATAGCCTTAACGGTTTTATACTGATCGGAGGCGTAAACCGTGTCCTCAGCGCCTAAAATACTTGCGTACTTATCCTTCGGCCGGGGCTCGTCGGATTCAGCGGTATCCTCGGTTTCATCGGTCGTACCGTTGTAATCCTTATAAACCTCTTCAAATGTCTTTTTGCCGTTCTTTAAATCCTCGGCATAACCGTTTATCTGATCCTTAAGGGCGGTGATTTCATCATCGGTTTTACTTGAAAAGCTTACATTTAAAATATCTGCGATAACAAAATTATCATACAGCTTTGTCTTTACGGTTTCGGCATCAATCGCCTTTTCACCCTCAGCGCCGTAAAGGTACTCAAAGTACACGCTTGCATAATATGAATCCTTCATATATTGGGTGTAGGTGCTTTGTCCTACTCCGTTCGGCTCGAAATATGCCGAATAACCGTAGCTTGACCAATAATATGAAGCATAGGTCTCGGCGTTTTGCAGATCCTCTTCGGAAATTTCAAGGTTGTTTTCCTTGCACAGGGTTTTATAGGCGGCGATTTCTTTTAGAGAATCCATAGCTGTATCTTCAACCCAGGTGACAAAATCCTTATCGTCAAGCTTCTTTGAATAATAATCGACATCCTCCGTAGACTCATCCTCGGAAAGCTCCTCTTGAACCTTAGATTTAGCCTCGGAATCGGCGTTTATAAGAGCGCACATATAATAAGCGGAGCTAAACTCAACATCCCCTATTTTAACCGCGACCTCGTCCTTTTTGTGGCAGGCGGCAGCCGTAAGCGCCATAACAAGAACCAACGCCGCGGCAAACATTCTTTTAATATTCTTCATCTTTATTCCTCCGTAAGAGCTTAATATATTAATTATATATCAATTTTTTATAAATGTCTATAAAAAAATTGTAAATTTATAATGCCGCCGTAAGCTCCGCCGCAAGGTCGGACATTTTCTGTCCCTTATTAAGCCTTACGGTATACACGGGTTTATCCGTGGCGTTGAGGGAAAAGCGGTTGCCGAAATAATCCGAGAGCCTGTGCATAACCTCCGGTTCAATCGAGGTTATATGCAAAATAGCAGTATTTGATGTGCCCGTAATCTCGGTGATTTTAGCCGCCGCCGCTTTGTTTCTAAGTAGCGCTATATCTATAAGCCCCATAACCGCCGCGGGCGGCTCGCCGAAGCGGTCGCACAGCTCGTCTATAACATCGCTTGCGTCGTCGTCATTCCTTATTGCCGCAATTCGCTTGTAAATACCAAGCCTTGCGGGGAGGGACTCAATATACCTTTCGGGGATATGCGCCGAAATATTAAGATCAACCGTACAGGGAATATCGTCTTCAATAGGCGCGCCGTTTTCCTCGTTTACCGCTTCGTTTAGGAGCTTCAAGTACATATCGTACCCCACCGACTCCATATTTCCGTGCTGGTCGCCGCCTAAAATACTGCCCGCTCCCCTTATTTCAAGGTCGCGCAGAGCTATTTTATAGCCTGAGCCGAACTCGGTAAATTCGCGTATAGCCTCAAGCCGCTTTGAGGCAACATCGGAAAGCTGTTTTCCTGTTCTAAAGCAGAAATAAGCGTAGGCGCGGCGGGGCGAGCGCCCTACCCTGCCCCTTAGCTGGTGGAGCTGGGCAAGTCCCATTTTGTCCGCGTCCTCAATTATAAGGGTGTTCGCGTTGGGCACATCAACCCCCGTTTCAATTATGGTAGTGCATACAAGTAAATCGATTTCGTGTTCAATAAGCTTGCGCCAAACCTCGGTAAGCTCGTCCTCGCTCATCTGCCCGTGGGCTATTCCTATATTAATATCGGGCAGTCTCGCCTTAAGAGAAGCCGCACAGCGTTCTATGCTCTCAACGCGGTTGTGAAGATAATAAACCTGTCCCCCGCGGCGCACCTCCTTGTTTATAGCGTCGGTAATAACACCCATATTATATTCAAGCACATAGGTCTGCACCGGGTGGCGGTCACCGGGGGCTTCGTCAAGACTGGACATATCCCTAAGCCCCGAAAGCGCCATATTAAGGGTGCGGGGAATGGGCGTTGCGCTAAGGGTCAAAATATCCACAAAGGGGTAAAGCTCCTTAAGCCGTTCCTTTTGAGCTACACCGAAGCGCTGTTCCTCGTCAATTATCACAAGCCCTATATTTTTAAAGGAAATATCCTTTGAAATAAGCCTGTGGGTTCCGACAACCATATCAAGTCTGCCGCATTTAAGGTCGTTTATTATCCTTGTCTGCTCCTTCTGGGGAACAAATCGGTTAAGCAATCCCACATTTACGGGCATATCGCCGAAACGGCGAATAATCGTGTTATAATGCTGCATTGCGAGAATGGTTGTGGGCACTAACATGGCGCATTGCTTGCCCTCGCTTATGCACTTGAACGCCGCACGGAGTGCCACCTCGGTTTTGCCGAAGCCGACATCTCCGCACAGCAGTCTGTCCATAGGCACCTCCCGCTCCATATCCCGCTTTATTTCGTTTATACAGCGGAGCTGGTCATCGGTCTCGTCATACTCAAAGCGGCGTTCAAAATCGTTTTGTAAATCGGTATCGGGGCTGAAGGCGTAGCCCTTTACCGACATTCGCTTGGCATACAGGGCGGTTAACTGCTTTGCCATATCTCGCACCGCCGCCTTGACCCGTTTTCTCGTCTTCTGCCATTCCGTACCGCCTAAACGGTTAAGCTTTATACCGCCCTCGGTCGCCGCGCCGATATATTTTGAAACCAAATCGAGCTGGGTCACGGGCACATAAAGCACGTCCCCCTTAGCGTAATTAATCTTAATATAATCCTTTGTTACCCCGCCGTTTGTAATGCGCTTAATGCCGTCAAAAACTCCGATTCCGTGGGATTCGTGAACAACGAAGTCGCCCGCTCTCAATTCATCAAGGGAGCCTATCTCCTGCCCGTTTTTAGGTCTCGTCCTTTTCCGCTTGCCCTCCGACGCGATATAGCGGTGGGTTATAAGCATAAAGCGGCAGGACGGGATTTCAAACCCGCCCGACAGTCCGCCGACAGTAACAGTTACGCCCGACGGCGTGAAATCGTGGGACTCCGAAAATTTGCTGTTTATGCCCTTTTCGTTAAGCTCGTTGTTGAGGACCTGCGCCGCGCGCCGCTCTCCCGCCAAAATAACCACCGCTCCGCCCGTTTCCCTTATAAAGGAAATATCCTCAAGCAAAACCTTTATATCGCCGCTCCAGGCGGTGGAGCGCTTGTAGTTAAAGTTAATAATGTCGCGGGGCTTTAGCTCATAGGAATTTCGTGGAAAGTTTTCCATAATAACGGCACCCGGCACACAGCTCCAAAAATCGGTTTTGCTGAGCCACAGTCCCGCAGTCTTTTCGTTGAGATACCCCTCTTCAAGGTAAGCCTCTGTATCCGCCGACTGCTGAACCGCCATAGACTTAAATCTATCGTTGATACCGCCGCTCTCGCTTACCACGATAAGCGCGTCCGAAATATAGTCAAAGACCGTCTCGCCGCCCTCGAAAATCAGCGGAATATAGCGGTCATAGCAAAACTCTATGCCATTTTCGAGCGCCTCTATATCCTTTAAAATAACCGCCCTTTGCTTTTCGGTAAGCCCCTTTGCGGTTTTAAGATAATTATTTAGCTTAATTATTAACTCCTGCGGCTCAAAAACCACCTCGCAGGCAGGGGTGATTTCTATTTTTTCGGTGCTTTCCGTTCTTCTTTGGGTTTCGGTATCAAAATAAGAAATATTGTCAATCTCGTCACCCCAAAACTCGATACGGCAGGGCTGTTCGGAATTAACGGGGAAAATATCGAAAATTCCGCCCCGCACAGAAAACTGACCCGCGCCCTCGCAGAGCTCGCTTTTTACATAACCCGCGGAAATCAGTCTGCTTGAGAGCTCGGCTATATCCGTGCTGTCACCTGCTTTAAGGGTAAAGCGGGCGCGGCTTAAATTTTCGGGCGGTACGGTGTACTGCACCGCCGCGTCAAGGGATATTGTAAGTATGTCAAAATCCCCGTCCAAAAGCTTAGACAGGGTATCCGTTCTTTTATGCTCGTATTCCTTTGAGTAGCCCGAAAGAGGGCCTATGCAGTAGTCCCGCGAGGGGAAGTTAAGGCAGTTAAGCCCCTGAGACCTTAAATCGTCCCGAAGTTCGTTAGCCGAGGCTTCATCGTGGGTGATGACCGCGATTTTCCTCCCCGTGGCTCTGTAAAGCCCCGCCGTGACCGCCGCCTTGTGAATCATTGAAAGCCCCGTGCAGACAATAGGCAGGCGTTCCCTCTCAACCGACTGCAAAAGCCCCATGTAATCGGGGTCTTTTTTTAGAATTTCGTTTATAAATTTCATATCAACCGTTATATTTGTTCATCGCGGAGTCTATTCCGCGGGTTATTATTTCCTCCGCCGCCAGAGCCGCTCTGTCAAGCGCCTTGTCAAGCTCCGTCATCTGCTCAGCGGGTATTTTGCCCAAAACCCAATCCTTTAAATCGTAATTGCGGTTTTCCCGCTCCCCTACGCCGATTTTTATCCTCATAATCTCGTCTGTGCCCGCAAGCTCGATTATATCCTTTATTCCGTTATGCCCGCCGTGACTGCCCTTTCTTCTAAGCCTTAGCTTGCCCACATCAAGGGTAATATCGTCAAACATAACAATCAGACGGTCGGTAGGGATTTTATAAAAATTCAAAAGTGCCGTCACCGCACTGCCCGAATTGTTCATATAGGTTTGTGGTTTTACAAGCAAAATGCGGTTGTCCTTTATCTTAAAATCGGCATATACCGCCTCAAATTTATGCTTATTAAACTGCGCCCCGTATTTTTCCGCCAGCCTATCCGCCGCCATAAAGCCCGCGTTATGCCGCGTTTTCTCATACTGAAGCCCCGGATTACCGAGCCCCGCAATAAGCCACATATCACTTTTATTTTTTCCGAATATCATCATTTCTCACCGCCTATTATATTATCACATAAATAGGTTTTATTCAAGCAATAAGTATTGCAAAGCACAAGAAAAAATGTTATAGTAAATTTAAAGGAGCTGAAAAATTTGAACGAGTTTGAGCTTAGAATACTTGATTTTATAAGGGAGAATCTCGCCTGCCCGTTTCTTGATTCGGTAATGCCCGTGATAACAAGCCTTGCGAACGGCGGTATTATCTGGATTATAACGGCGGCACTGCTTTTAATTTTCAAAAAGACCCGCAAAACCGGCTTTTCGGTTGCGCTCGCGCTTCTTTGCGGTCTTGTTATCGGAAATCTGCTTTTGAAAAATCTTGTAGGTCGTATAAGACCCTATGATTTAAACGAGGGTGTCGAAATTTTGATTGCCCGACTTTCGGACTATTCTTTTCCGTCAGGCCACACACTCGCCTCCTTTGAGGCGGCAACCGTTTTGATGATACGGGACAAACGCATAGGCGTTCCCGCTCTTATTCTTGCGGTAAGCATAGCCTTTTCAAGGCTTTACCTTTATGTCCACTATCCCACCGATGTTTTGGCGGGTATGATTCTCGGCGTGTCTATCGGCATTTTTGCCTGTAAAGCCGTAGATTTACTGTATAAACGGTTTGATATGAAATAAAAAAGCAAACAAGCTCTGCAAAAGCCTTATTTTCGTGCTTTTGCAGAGCTTGTTTATTTTTGCTTAATTAATCCGCCTTCAAATTTGCTGTGTTTTTTTACAGCCCCTTTATTTTTATATAATCTTAGAAATACCTATTCCGAGCGCGCCGCCGCCGACATGGCAGGAAATGCT
>JAXJVI010000082.1:0-1570 GCA_036308615.1 Acutalibacteraceae bacterium
CCTTTTATATACGATCCCCCCTCCCCTATATACGCGTATGTCCGCGCGCAAATTTTTATTATTTATACTTATATATAATAAAAAAATGTTACCTATAAAATAAGGGAAACAATACAATAAAATCAATGGCTTACGAGTAACAAAAAATTTGTTACCAAAATGTTACCCGTTACCCTATAGAATAACTGAAAAAAGTTTTACTGAAAAAAATGTTACTTTGTTACCTTTGTTACCTAAATGTTACCCGACCGGGAACGGATGCCAGAGCGGCCGCATGTTAGGCGTTAGGCCTATCACGGTTAAAAATAATCGCGGTTGTTACCTGTTACCTGAAAAATTAGAAAAAGTTTGTTAGGTGTTAGGCCTATCATGGTTAAAACTGGGGCGTTAGGTGTTAGGCCTATCATGGCTAAAACTGGGGCTGTTAGGTGTTAGGGCTAATTGAAGAAAAAATGAAAAAGCCCCCGGCACGGATCCGGAGGCTTGAGAGCTCAAATATTCGCAACGGCGCTATAGTATCATAGGCCACCGGCTAAAAGTGTGAGCGTTACCGCAGATCGCAAAAAGATCTTAAAAGGGTATTGACAACATAGGGCAGATGTGTAATTTTTGAATTGCCTAATTTTTATCGGTGAAATTGTCATGGACGGCATGAAAAAATTAGGCAACGAGAAAAAATTAGGCAAAACAAAATTAGTCAAATCAAACACGGAGGAACATATGGCAGATCAAGCATTTCAGATTACCGCCGCCGTGCTCGATATGGTCCGCAATTTATCCGCTGAGGGTTTTAAGGCAAGAGAGATCGCTCCGCGCCTGGGAATAAGTGAGACCGCAGTCTACACATACATCAAACGTAATATTGAGTTTGCCCGTGCCGTAGCTGACGGCAAAAAGGCTTTTAAGGACGCGGAAAAAGCGGTAAAGGAAAAAGCCAGAAAGGAAAGAGCAGCCGCCGCAAAGAAAGCCGCAGAGGAAAAAGAGGAAAAAGCCAAGCAAAAGGCAATAGCCGATAAGTGTGCAGAGGAGAAAAGAGCCGCCACCGCAGAAAGCACAGCGGCGATCAGAAAAGCAAAGATCCAGGCGGCTGCTATGCCACCTGCGAACACTGCACCCCCTCCGGCAAAGAATGAAAAGCCGGAAGAGTTGACCGAGGATGCAAAGTTGTTATTCATAACCCCAGGTATGCCTAATGCCAGACTGATGAACCGCTACGCATCGCGCATGGTTCAGCTGCTGGACAAGATGCTGGATACAAGTATTCAGACCGGCCGCTCTAACCGCCTGATTGAATTGCTGGTCGAGGTCGTTTACGGATGGCAGAAAACGCAAAACATTGCCCTTACGGCAAAGGTTGAGCGTCCGGTCGAGTCAATGGAAGATAACAAGCTCATTGACGTGATAAATATCGGGGCGGATGATGAGTGAAGTAACACGGCGCGAGGCCCTGGAAGAGCTGGCAAAGCGCAGAGCGCGGGAAAACCTGAGCAGTTTTGTTCTTTACAACCATGACGATTATATCATGGGGTGGTTTCACCGTGAGATCTGCAGAGCGTTAAAACAATTCGCG
>JAXJVI010000083.1:0-3641 GCA_036308615.1 Acutalibacteraceae bacterium
ACCTTAACCCTATTATACAGGTCATTTAGGCTGCTTGCAACCCTTATTGCGGAAAAAAGCTTATTTTCCAGCCCCTCGCTTATATCGGGGAGTTTTTCAAGCTCGCCGAGTGTTCGTGTTCTTAAAACAGCTAAGACCGCATTTTCAATACGCCTTATATCCGCAATATTCTGCGGTGTCAAAAGCGGGAAAACCTTTTCGGGAATATAGTCCTTGCAAAAATCACGGTCGCCCGACAAAAGCCGTTCCCGCAAAAGAGAGGCAGAGGCGTAACCGCCCGATGCTTCGGACGAATCATGAGAAGCGCCCTGTCTTTTAAGAGTTTCAAACCGAAAATCGGCACAGATATTTTCCGCCGCCAGCATATATTCGACGGCGAGGTTGTTGTTAGCACCCGAAAGCACGCCTTCTTTAAGCCCTAAGTCACAGGACGCTTTTTCACGGGCTAAGGCAAAGGTTATTCCCGTATCAAGATAAGTATTAAGCCTCTCTGAATATTCCTTTGCTTTAAGAATATCACAGGCGGCTTTAAGCTCGGTTATATCTCCGCTTTCACTCCCGAAAAGCAGGGCGTCACAGCCCACAGCCTTAAGCGCCGAAACCCCGCCCAGCGCAAAATTCTGCGCGGTGGACATGGAATAGGGGACGGGCAATTCCAGCACCAAATCAGCGCCGCAAAGGAGTGCCGCCCTTGCCCTTATCCGTTTTTCGGCTATCGCGCAGTCCCCCCGCTGAACGAAGTTTCCGCTTATAACCGCAACTGCCGTTCCCTGCTCCCTCGCCTTTTTCAGGAGCAGCTCGTGACCCGTGTGCAGGGGATTGAATTCGGCAATGATACCTGTTACAGACAAAATCTCACATCTTTTCAAAAAAAACTTGAAAAACCGCTTTATATAAAGTATTATATATTAGTTAAGGAATACTTTTCAAGGAATAATTTATTTTTTTAAAATTTTTTGTCGGAGGAAGTTATTATGAAGATTTTTGTTGTAAATGCAGGCAGCTCGTCACTCAAGTATCAGCTTATCGATATGGAAAACGAGCAGGTGTTGGCAAAGGGGCTTTGCGAGCGCATCGGCGTCAGCGGCGCAATCTCCCACAAGGCGGCGGACGGCCGCGCCTATTCGGCGGATACGCCTATGCCCACCCACAGCGAGGCTTTCGAGGCGGTGGTTTACGCCCTTACAAAGAGTGAGGCTAAGGTTATCGACTCCTTTGACGAGATTTCGGCAATCGGCCACCGCATAGTACAGGGCGGAAGCATATTCCCCGAATCCTGTCTTATCACTCCCGATGTACTCCAAAAAATTGAGGAGCTGGGCGCTTTGGCTCCCCTTCACAATCCCGCCCATGTCCTTGCGATCCGCGCCTGCATCAAGACCTTCGGCGAGGAAATCCCTCAGGTTGCCGTATTTGACACCTCCTTCCACCAAACAATGCCCGCAAAGGCTTATATGTATCCTCTGCCCTATGAGTATTACGAAAAATACGGCGTTAGAAGATACGGCGCCCACGGCACCTCCCACCGCTTTGTAAGCGACCGTGTTGCCGCCCTCGAAAACAAGGACAAAAAGGATATTAAAATTATCACCTGCCACTTGGGCAACGGCTGTTCGATTACCGCCATTAAAGACGGCGTATGCGTTGACACCTCAATGGGCTTCACCCCCCTTGACGGCTTTATGATGGGCACCCGCTCGGGAACTGTAGACCCCTCTGCCCTTACATATATTGCCGAGAAAGAAAACCTTTCTCCCTCGGATGTAAACCGTATCTGCAACAAGGAGTCGGGTATGCTCGGAATTTCGGGCGTATCGAACGACAACCGCGATATTACCGCCGCCGCAGAGGCAGGCAATAAGCGCGCTCAGCTTGCGGTTGATATGCAGAGGTATGAAATTCTTAAGTTTGTCGGCTCCTACATTGCCGCTATGAACGGCGTAGATGCAATAGCCTTTACCGGCGGTATCGGCGAGAACGACCCGGATCTTCGCAGGTCGGTATGCGAGAATTTGGAGTTCGTGGGCGTTAAGCTTGATAATGAGAAAAATCAGCTTCGCGGTAAAGAAGTTAAAATTTCCACGGAGGACAGCCGTGTAAATGTATATGTAATCCCCACCAATGAGGAGCTTGCGATTGCAAGGGATACCTTGGCAATAATTTCAAAATAATTTACGGAGGTTTAGTTATGACCCTTACCGAGGTTAAAAACAAAATTCAAAACGGCGGCTTTGACGATAGCTTTAATATGCTTTACGGAGACGCTGAATACGCGCAAGCCCGTTATTTAAAGGCCTGCGGCGGCTTTAAGGAGCTTTATGAGGAGGAGGACGGTATTCGCCTTTTCTCCGCTCCGGGCAGAACTGAAATAGGCGGCAACCACACCGACCACCAGCACGGCTGTGTTTTGGCAGGCGGCGTAAACCTTGATGTTATAGCCGTTGTTGCTCCAAATAATGACGGTAAAATCCGTATCAAGTCCGAGGGCTACGATATGGATGTTATCGACATTGAAGATACCGATATTAACCCCGACGAAAACGGCAGAGCCTCAGCGCTTATCCGCGGAGTTTGCGCCCGCTTTAAGGCTTTGGGCGCCCCCGTTTCGGGCTTTAACGCCTACACAACTTCAAATGTGTTAAAGGGCTCGGGACTTTCCTCCTCTGCGGCGTTTGAGGTTCTGGTGGGCACAATTATAAACGGTATGTTCTTTGATAATAAGGCGGACGAAATCACGGTTGCTAAAATCGGGCAGTATGCCGAGCGGGAATATTTCGGCAAGCCCTGCGGTCTGCTTGACCAGATGGCAAGCTCCTTAGGCGGCTTTACCTATGCCGATTTCCACAACCCCGAAAGCCCGATTACCGAAAAGATTAATCTTGATATTAAGTCCTTCGGCTACACCCTCTGCGTTGTTGATACCGGCGGAAACCACGCCGATTTAACTCAGGATTACGCGGACATTACCGTTGAGTGCAAAAAAATGAGCAATGCCCTTGGCGTAGACTTCCTGCGTGACGCCGATGAGGATAAATTTTATTCAAACCTCGCTTCGCTTCGTAAGGAGTGCGGCGACCGCGCAATTCTCCGCGCTTTCCACTTCTTCAATGAGCAAAAGCGTGTGGAGGGACAGAAAGCCGCCCTTAAAGCGGGGAATTTTGATGAATTTTTAAAGCTGGTAAACGAATCGGGCGAGTCCTCCTACGATTATCTGCAAAATCTGTATTCAAACTCCAACGTTGCCGAGCAGGGTCTGCCCTTAGCGCTTGCGCTTACAAAGCAGTTCTTGGGCGGTAAGGGAGCATGCCGAGTTCACGGCGGCGGCTTTGCGGGAACAATTCAGTGCTACATACCCACCGAACAGCTTGACTCTTACAAGCAAATGATTGAAAAGGTCTTCGGCGAGGGTTCTTGCTGTGTGCTCAACATCCGTCCCGTCGGCGGTTTTGAAATTAAATAGTTTTGTAATATATAACGGGTCACAACCGCCCGAAGCTAATGTCTAAATGCGTATGGGACGGTGACCGAATAATTCCGAAAAGATACAGAAAACCCAAAAACGCGGATGTAAAATAAACAAATCGGGGTTTGTCTGTGTGTTTGTAGGGGAGGGTCTCTGCGCCCTCCCGAAACATTTGGAG
>JAXJVI010000084.1:0-2812 GCA_036308615.1 Acutalibacteraceae bacterium
AAGTCGAGCCATATTACTTTTTTCGTGCGTATTGCTAATTGATAATAAGTTTCAAAATCAACGGCGTTACATTCGTTGATGTAGAGAATATCACGGCGCGGGCCTCTAACTTTCGATTGTTTGTCGGCGGAGAAAAACTCAATGAAACTGCCGTTTGTGAATGTGTATGTAAAATTTGATTTATTCCAATGATCATCAATGTAGCGTCCGGTCGCTTGCATAATCTTTAAAAAGTCCCTCATCGCGCCTTTTCTCAAATGCGGTATGCTCTCGGACACGATGGATATTTCAAAGCGTTTGCGGCTTGCAACGTCAATCAAGATTGGAATGATGCCAAAGGTCTTGCCCGCCGAAGTTCCGCCCGGCACGATGCGAACCCTCGCCGACATTTGCCGCAATTTCTCTATCGCGGTCGTATATACAAAGCCGTCAACACTCCTTACTTTCGTCATAATCACCAAAAAGCGGCTGCTCTGTCTTGATTGTAACATCTGTTTTCAAAACATTCTCGCCCAAAATCTCTCTTATTAATTCAATGGCTTTAATATCGCCGTTGGCGGCTTTCGCAATAAGTTTCACCATTGATGCCTCAATGAATGTCATTCCGTCCTCGCCCGTGGTCGGATTGGTCAAGGGGTTGCCGTTTTTGTCTTTCATTTGCAAATGCAAAAAGCGCAACAAATTTTCTTTCATTGTGCGCTTTTTGCGTCGGGACTTGCCGCTATTGATGCCGCCTCTCTTCGCTTCCTCTTGGCTTAGTTTGTATTTGCTCGGTTGTAAATTTTGCTCATTCATAGCGTTGTTATTTTATTGCGGTGTTTCGCGTGAAACATCATTATTTGCAATTTGCGCCGCTGATAACTTGCTGTGCCTTTCGGCTCGGCTTATCCGTTGGCTCTTATACATTCCCGCTCCGATTTCGTCAATCTTTGTAAAGGGAATTTCGGGGACGGTTAATTTAGCACGGCTCTTTTTATCTAAAAAATAAATATATCTTAGTTGGTAGCCATCAACATAATGCCCCCCCCGCGCTCCATCAAAACGTTTGAAAAATACCGTCCATTAATCTTTGGATAATTAGCGTTATCAAGCGTTTTCTTTGCTATTCGCTCGCCGTTTTCTAATTCTATTATTTGGGTATTCTTTTTTATGCCTGTCAAAACAAAATTGCTTGCGCGATAAATAGTACCATCTCCACATTGTGTGCCATCTGCAAAAGAAATTACCCATTTTATATGCGGTGCTTGTTTTTTTATCATTCGTAAAGTTGCGCCGATGCAATAACTTTCGGAATTTCGGGGAAGATAATCATCGAAAGCCATTCTGTTAAGTTCTATAAACTCATTCCATTTGGTATCAGTAACCAATGCCATAGTTTTTCGCTTGTCCATACTATTACCATAAGACAAAACGCCGTGTAATTTGCCGTCCAAAAATGCGCCAAAATGTAATACGCTATTTGGCACAACCTTTCCCGAGTAATGATGCTTTTTTACAAACGGATTAGCAATTTGCGCGGGTATTACTTTTATTTCTATTTCCTTGCATCTTCCCATTGCTTTACTATTAAATATAGGGCGTTGCCATTGCTGTTTTCGTTGCCCATAGTTTCACAATATTTATACTCTTCCGTCTTTTTTATGGTTTCTATTGCGTTTTTGATTACCGCCGCTTGCTCGTCTGCAAGCGTGAAAGCCATTTGTTGGAATGGCTCTTTGTCGCCGTCTTTTAATGAAAACTCCGTTCCAAAATCGTCTGCATTAACACCCCAATCTGTCGGCAACTCCACGCCCCAATCTTCAAATTCTGCCGTGTCCCATTCGTTTGCGACAATATCCCAATCATACTCGCCAAAGTTTTCATTATCCTTGATGGCGTATTGACGCAATTTTTCAACCGGCGTTTCTGCATCAAGCACCTTGCACGGCAATTCTTTGTAGCCGATTTCTTTGCAGGCTCTGTAACGCATATTACCGCCGATAATTACGAACTTGCCGCCGTGGGGGTAAACAAGCAATTCGCGAAGTTGGAGCATTTCGGGCGCGTCCTCGATGCTTTTCTTTAACTTTTCGTATCGGTGGTCGCGAATTTGGCGCGGATTTTTGGGCAAACCGTCAATTTGTCCGTCATTCGTTGCCAAGTCCTTTATCTTGATAGTCTTTATTTCCATCGTCCAAAATTAGTATTGTTGTTTCACGCGAAACAATGAACGGCGCGTTTTGTGCTACCGTCCTATCGTCCCGCTCTATGATTATAACGTCAACATCGTTTGTGTTATGCTGCAATGTTAACATTTTTGCCTTTGTTTGTGAATTTCTGTATAAATTGCGTGTCCATCCGTTTCGATAGGATTTTTACGCAATTCCTTACATCCATATCCGCCAAGTAGTCTATGCCGTCGGGGAGCAAGTTTGTTGCCAAAACTGCATCCTCAAAATTCTTTACTTCCCTTTCGGGCTTGATGCGCTTGATGGTCTTGTGTATATCGTAGCCCTCGGATATATACCTCCACGGATTATCGAGTTCGTCAAAAATTCTGACGGCGTGGTGTAACAACGTGCCGACTGTCAGAAACTCTGACAAAATGCTTTCGTAAACACAATCGTTGTATGATACCAATTTAAACAGACACCGCTTTAACATTTCGATGTCGGGCGTGAGCGCATCTGTCACCTCGCCCAAAAGTCTGTTGATAATTGCAATATCCTTTTTTGCGCTGTCCTCGTATCTGCATTGAAATTGGAATAGCAACGTCTGACGCTGCATCAATCCGTTTTCAGTAAGCCATAGACCGTGTTTGAATTTGTGTAAA
>JAXJVI010000085.1:0-10621 GCA_036308615.1 Acutalibacteraceae bacterium
CTCTTTGAACAGTCCTTATTTACTATACAACTTTCCTTGGAAAGTAAAGCCCCAAAGACTAATGCCTTTGGGGCTTTGGCGTTCCCGAGAGGATTCGAACCTCCGACCTACCGCTTAGGAGAAGCCCCCGAGGGGCATTTTCGATTCCCTACAAATCCCCGAAAGTCCTTGATTTTACTGGCTTTTCCGAGGTTTTGCTGTCAATAAATTCTCGTCCAAAACCTGCTAATTTTTCGTGGTTTTTTGCCTTCCTTTTAGCAGGGTATTAGCAAATGCAAAGAAATATGGGAAACATCATTGAGTTAATCTGTAACCCATAAATCACAGGAAACGCATTTTAAGTTTAAGCATTCTTTTATGCAAATAAATAATCTGCGTTCAAATATTATAATGGTTTTTCGTCTTGATTTCAAGGTTTTTCAGGTATTACAAAAGGCAACCCTGACGGATTGCCTTTTTTGTATGATTAAATTGTTTTCGCTAAAGCCTTTAATAATGCTGCTGTATCCGGATTTGATAACAGTTTTGCGAGCAAGGCAGCGTTTTCGTCTGCACTGTTTTCAGCAGGCTTTTCTTCTTCAACTTCGCTCCCTTTTTGAACCTCTGCCATTGGGTCAAGGAGTTCAACCGAAGTTTCAAACTTGGGCATTGGAGCAGTTTTACCTTCTTCCGCATTTTTGAGACCTTTTGCGTTGTAGAACTGTTCCTCAAACTTCTGTGCGTTGTATCGTCTGTCCTCGTCTATGATATGGCTGTAAACATCGGCAACCATATCCATTCGGGCGTGTCCTGAGTCGCCTTGAACCGATTTCATATCGCCGCCGTTCCATTTCAGCTTGTAGGTTATACTTGCGTGACGGAAACTGTGAAAGACCACATCAGGTAGGTCGTTGTCCTGTATCAGCTTTTTCAAAGCACGGTTGATTACCTGTCCTTCCATCGGTCTACCGGACGAATGGCAGAATACCAAGTTATAATCCAAATACTCATCACCGAAAAGCTCTTTCATTTCGTCAATCTGCTTTTTTCTCTCCAATAGCATTTGGGCTACGGTTGACGGCAAGAAGATTTTTCTCACGCTGGTTTTGGTTTTCGGTGTTTTCAAAACAAGTGAAGTTTGCGTATTTGACAGAGTTCTCGGAAAGACACGGATAATGTCCTTGTTATCAAGCACCTCCATTACATCTCTGTTTACTCGCTGAAGCTCCTTATCTACATAAATGGAAGCATTGTTTTCACTCAGGCTTTCCTCCGATATATCAATGCAGTCCCAAGTAAGTCCGAGCATTTCGCCCATACGGAGAGAACAGGCAAAGGATAAATTGAGACGGGATTTGTCAAGGTTTTTTTCTGCAAAAAAGAACTTATTTATTAAGAAGAACAAGAAGACGGTTTTTTACAAAAGCGGTTCTACTGATTTTTCGTGCTTTATTATGTTATTTTGAGGATTTGTACTTCTTTATAAACTGCGTCGGTGTAATTCCCATATATTCCTTAAATTGTCGGCTAAAGAAATAAATATCGGAGAAGTTGCAAAGCTCAGCGACTTGGGTAACAGTATATCGCTCCAAACGGAGTAGATCGCAAGCGTGGTTGATCTTGAGTTGAATGATATATTTTTTGGGTGAAATACCGTGTATTTCCTTAAACAGCTTTTGAAAATATGATTCTCCCATTTCGCATATAGCGGCAAGCTCACTCAAAGAAAATTCCCGTGTCAGAAAATCGCTATGTATCGTATCCATTGCCGGCGCAATTTTCGACTTGTGCCTTTTAGGTATGGAGGTGTCTTTCTGCATTTCTGCAAAAATGCGGTAAAGCAAGGAAACCGATTCAAAATAATATCCTTCCTTTTTGCTTACCCAAGTTGAAAATAATTTTTTGAAAAGCGCACCGAGCTTGTCGTTATGCGCAACGTCGATTACAAAAGCTTGCGATGAAAGAGGTCGATCCGCGCTAAAGAAAACGTCGATACATTCCCCTCGATCATGACGAAGTACGTCGTATCGTTTGGTTTCTCCTTGCGGTAAAAAACGAATCGTATTCGGTTTTGTTTCCAAGACTAAGTCATCAAAAAACACGGTTGCTTGTCCTGAAAAGTGAAAAATCAATTCATTGTGATTGACTGTGTGACCAAAGGAAATCATTGGTGTGGAATATTCGTTTTTTCCAACCATCACAATGCGTTTTATTTCTGTAATTACAAATTTTTCTTCCATATTGAACTCCATTTTCCGATTTTTTATATTTAATTATATCATAATGGGTCATTCTTCGTCAATGAAATCGGATAATTTTGTCCGAGAAAGTACAAATTGTCACCTTTCGTTCATTGTATGCTTTTAGCTTTTTCGATATAATTATAAAAAATTATGCTTAGGAGGCTCTCTATGACAGAAAGAATTAAAAAACTGACCGAGTTAACATTATCGGGACAAATGTATGCTGATACCGTAAAAACCACGTATGACGAAGCAGACCTACTTCTGCCGAGACAACAGATGGAGTCAAAGCGCGTTTGCGAATATATCTTAAACCAAGAACCGAAGCTGACAGAATATTCCTGCCTGACGGGATTTTTCAATTTTGACGGTAGTGTTGTGGGCGATGCCTTTCGCCGTGGCGGACACAAAGCAACACAGGAAGCATTTAAGCTTTTTTACTTAAAGCCCATCGATAATCTTTCCACCATGGAATGGCAGCACGCCACCGCAGACTATACCAAGGTACTGAACAAGGGTATCCGTGGGATTATCTACGATATTGAAGAATCATTAACATGTCATAATGAGCCCGAGCAAGTGGAATTTTTGCTCGCTTTGAAGCGCGTGGCGACCGCCCTGATCGCATGGGCACACAAATGCTCCGAACGCGCGCTGACATTATCTCTGACCACTCAAAACGAAGAATACAGAAACAATCTCAAAAAGCTTTCTGAGGCACTTTTCCGTGTTCCCGAAAATGCCCCTGAAACATTTTACGAGGCGGTTCTCTGTATCTATCTCTGTTTTTCAGCAGACCCCGACAGTGTGGGAACGCTTGACAGATATTTATATCCGTTCTACAAAAGGGATATTAAAAACGGCACGCTGACAAAAGAAGAAGCCGCTGAATATTTGCAGGAGCTTTTTCTTATGCTTCAGGCGGCAACAAGGATTACGTCAAGCAATTTTACGCGCGGCGGCGAATCGCATTTTTGCGTCGGTGGATATCTGCCAAACGGTGAAGACGGTTTCACCGAGCTTTCACGTCTGATCGTCGAAAGTATGATCGACCTACCTACCTATATTCCGCAGGTAACTCTGCGTTGGACGAAAAAAACGCCACGTGAGGTATTCCGTTTTATGCTTGATTGCGAACGAAAAGATCCCCACAAACGTATCGCATTCCAAAACGATGAGAAGCGCATCAAATGCTACACCGAGATCTGCGGTATTCCCTTTGAGAGGGCGGTTGGCTATACCACCGTCGGATGCAACGAGCCGGCTTTCCTTGGAGCGATTATTGGAAGCAACTCAAAAATCAACTTTCTTCGCTCTATGGAAACCGTCTTTCATAAAAAATCAAAATTGATTGAAAATAACGCAAGCTTTGACGACTTTTTTGACATATTCAAAAAAGAACTTTTCTCCGATCTTGAGCGTGCTTACGAATACGACAACTTTTACAACAAGCAAAGAGCGCAGGACATTAACTATATTTCCAGCCTTGTATTCAACGACTGCATTGAAAACGCAAAGTCATTGACACAGGGCGGTGGCAATACCGTGATCGCATCTCCGATGTGCCTCGGAATCACGAACGTTATCGACTCTCTTTGCGTAGTCAAGCAATTTGTATTTGACGAAAAGCTATTTCCGATGAGTGAGCTTATCGCGGCATTGAAAGCCGATTGGCAAGGCTATGAAGATATGCGAATGCTCATACTCAAAAAAGGCAAATTTTTCGGAAACGACGACGATACCTCCAACTACATAGCACAAAAGCTCTATCGGGAATTGTACGATTTTTTGAAGGATAAAACCAATCTGTACGGCTATCATTGGCTGATTGGCGACCTTCTCGGCTATAATATTCATCACAAATGGTTTGGTGAGCATACAAAGGCAACGCCCGACGGCAGATACCGTGGAGATATGCTCAAATTCGGTCTGGGACAAAGCGAGGGGCGTGACCGCGAGGGCTTGTCGGCGCTACTGAATTCAATTGCAAAGGTCGATCCCAACGGCATCGGCTGCGGTTCTACCGTAACCAACATTACGCTTGATGAGCAGCTGATCAAAAATGATGATAATTTTGAAAAGACCGTTGATCTACTCTTGACTTATTTCCAAAACGGAGGGGTGCATTTTCAACTTACCTACGTGTCAAAGGACGATTTGATCTGCGCCAAGGAGACCCCCGATGAATACAAGCATCTGCGTGTGCGCGTTACGGGCTTTTCGGATTATTTCGTCAAGCTGAACGAGGCAATTCAAGACGATATTATTGCAAGAACGGAGCAAAAATGAAACTGAGAAATAAGAACGTGCTGATTTTAGGTGGGGGAAGCGGTATTGGCAAAGCGATTGCTGTTCGTTTTATTGAGGCAGGCGCTAAGGTGATGATCACCGGAAGAACCGAAGAAAAACTAAAAGCAGTTGCCGAAGAAATTGGCTCACCTGATTTATATTACAACGTTTTTGATATTACAGATATTGAAAACCATGTCGAATTGTTTTCAGAATGTGAGCAAGCAATAGGCGAGCTTAATGCCTTTGTAAATGCCGCAGCTTTAGGAACATCTCAGTGTACAGGCAGGGGTTATGAGCCTTGGGATATCACTCCCGAAGAGTGGGACACGCTTACAGATATCAATTTCAAGGCAGCGTTTTTCCTAATGCGTAACGAGATTGATTATATGAAATCAAGGAGTATAAGGGGTAATATTTTAAATATTGCCTCAAATGCCGCTTGTATGGATATTATTGGCAGCTACGGTGCTTCAAAGCAAGCAATTATAAAATGGACACGTGCATTCGGAAAAAAGCACGGGCACGACGGTATTATAATAAACGGTATCGCCCCCGGCGCAACCTTTACCCCCATGATAAGCCGTTACGCAAAGCAGATAGACCAACCGTATCCGCGCCACGCAATAGAGCGTTTTATAAGACCGGATGAAATTGCAGAATTGGCATTTTATCTTATGAGCGATTACGGCGAAATTGTATGCGGTCATACGGTTGTTGCAGACGGAGGAGATAACTGTGCGACTCTTTAAAACAGTTTTAGGTGACATATCCGAATCCGATTTAGGAGCTACGCTTGTACACGAGCATATTTGCTGTTACAGTGAATACGCTTACCGAATGGCAGGAAAAGATTATCTTGATAAGGATGCACTCGCGGACACAGCCACAGTATATTTGAAAGAACTAAAGAAGAAATACGGTCTTGCAACTTTTGTTGACTGCACACCCATCAATATAGGCAGAGACGTAGAGCTTTTTAAAAGAATATCGGAGCAAAGTGAGATCAATATCATCTGTTCTACGGGATTTTATTACACGGATGAACCCGTATTATACAACACCTCCGCAGAACAGCTTTGTAAGTATATGGTCGCCGACGCTTATGCTGTGAACGTTGGAATCATTAAATGTGCGGTAGAGAATGAAGCGATAACCCGTTTCGGGGAAAAACTTTTGAGAGCATGTGCGAAAGCTCACTTGTGTTTGGGGCTTCCAATCGTGTTGCATAGTAACGCTAATAATCGTAATGCGCTAAAAGCTCTTGAAATACTGTTTTTGGAGGGGGTAAATCCCAATGCTGTAACCGTAGGGCATTTAAGTGACACCGATGATTTGGAATATGTAAAAAACATCGCATCGTACGGCTGCTTTATCGGACTTGACAGGCTCTATAAAAACACATCCGAAGAATACGTATCAAAAAAGACACAAAGTATCTTGGAACTTTGCAAAGCAAGTTATGAAGATCAGATACTTTTGTCCCACGATGCTCTGTTCTTTAACGGTTTTGAAGCTGAACTTAAGATTTATGAGCAACCAAGGCTTTCATACTGCTTTGACTACATTTTACCACAATTGCCCAAGTCATTATCAGATAAACTGATGGTTCAAAATCCTATGCGGATGTTGAGTTGTAAATAAGGAGCACACTATGAAATTTAAGGAACAAATACACGATTACATACAGCGGCACAAAGGAGAGATCGTTGACACCTTAAAGGAATTGATAACCATTCCCTCCGTAAGGGGCGAAGCAGAAGAAAAGACTCCCTTTGGAAAAGAGTGCGCAAGGGCGCTTGAATTTATACAAAAGCTGTATGAAAGCTACACCTTTGAAACAGAGCTGGACGTGGATGGCGGTTATCTGCTTTCATACTTCGGACAAGGAGCAAAAAGTCTCGGCTTATTCGCTCATGCCGATGTTGTACCTGGCGGCAACGATTGGGCATTGACCGCTCCGTTTGAGCCTCTTGAAAAAGATGGCTTCATCATCGGCAGAGGTGCAATGGATGATAAATCGGCTGTGGTAACCTCGCTTTACTGCGCCAAAATAATAAAGGAGCTTGGTATTCCCTTTAATAGCCGACTGATCTGCTTTACGGGTGCGAATGAGGAAAGCGGTATGCAGGATATAAAAAATTACATATCCGCACACACGCCGCCGGATTTTTCTCTTGTTTGCGATACGGGATTTCCGCTTTACAGAGGTAACAAGGGGATTTTGCATTTTGTAGCAACGCAAGAAGCACCAATGCATGATATTACTGATTTTTCGGGCGGTAGCGCATTCAACATTATTTTGGGAGAAGCAAAAGCAAAAATCGGTGAGCAGGTCTTTGAAGAAAAGGGTATTTCGCGGCATGGAGCGTTGCCCGAAGGTTCTTTGAATGCAGCACACGTCCTGTCAAAAAAGCTTTCACAAAACGACACTTTGAGCGCCTATGACCGCAAGCAGATGGATTTTATTGCAAACCTACTTGAAAAATATTACGGCGAGGTATTCGGGATAGAGCATACGGACGAGGATTTTGGAAACCTTACCGTTACGAATGGAATCGCAAAAATGAGCGAAGGAAAGATCTCGCTTTGCTTTGATATGCGATACGGCGCATCGCTGGATATTAAGGAAGCGAAAGCTAAAATCAGCCGCTTTTTTGACAATAACGGATGGAGCGTTGATTTTGCTCGCGAATCAGATCCGTTTATTCTTTCCGATGATAATCCGTACATTGTGGCTTGTATGAATACTTACAAGGATTTCACCAAAAAACATGATGCAAAATCCTTTGTCAATGCAGGAGGTACCTATGCGAGATACTTGCCCTGTGCCGCAGAGATCGGAACCTCACTGAACGGTGGCAAACGCCCGTTTGATTTGCCGGCGGGGCACGGAAGCGTGCATCAGCCCGATGAATGTATCACGATCGACGGACTATTGAATGCGATTGAATTAACTATGCTTATGTTGCTTGAATGTGATAAACAATAGGAGGAGTGAACAATGAAACTTTTATTTACGGGTGATATCAATTTCAGAGGACTTTCCGAACCAAACTCCAAAATGTGTAGCGATATTCTTGCGGAGATACTGCCGTATTTTGAGAAGGCAGATTTTCGTATTGTCAATTTGGAAACACCACTTGCAGACAAAGAAAATCACCTGCCTATTAAAAAGTCGGGACCAAACCTAATATGCGATCCGAAAAACATTATGTTTTTAGAGACTCTTCATACCGACGTTTGCACACTTGCCAACAATCACACGGGCGACTTTGGCGAAGATGCGGTAATTGATACGCTAAAGCTTCTTGATACATATAGCATACGGTATTGCGGTGCGGGCGCAAATATAGATCGTGCATACGATGCCTGCCGTTTAGAAAAGGACGGATTTTCGATATCACTTATTTCGGTATGCGAAAACGAGTTCGGGGTGGCAACCGAAGCAACATACGGCTCGGCAGGCTATAACGCAAGAAGGCTCATGAATAAAATTAAGCAAGAGAAGAAGGTGTCCGATGCTGTCATTGTCGTCTTTCATGGCGGCAACGAGTTCAATCCCTTGCCCTCACCGGACACGCAGGACAGATACCGTCTTATCTGTGATATGGGCGCAGATGCGGTAGTTGCGGGACACACACATTGTCCGCAAGGATACGAAGTATATGACGGTAAGCCCATCGTTTACAGTATGGGAAATTTCTTGTTCAAAAGCAGCTCTGAGCGATCCGCGAACGATTCATGGTATTACGGTTATATGACAGAACTTGATATAGACAAGTCGGGCATTGTTTTTTGTACCATACCGTACAAATTTAATTCCGAAGCCACAAGAATCACCGTATTTGAGGGTGATGAAAAGCGAAGAATGCTTAGATACATTGACAGTTTGTCTGAAATAATCAAAGATCCCAAGCTTCTTGACAATTATTTCAGCGGTTGGGCATATCTGCACAAGTGGGTTACCCAAGCACCGGCGAATTATTTTGATCTCAAAGAGTATAACAGCTCTGGAAACTATAATCTAATTTCGTGTGAATCGCACTTGAGCCAAGCCAAGAAGGTCTTAGAATTTTGCTTCCTTGACCGTGTAGCAGAGGCAAAAGAGTGGTCGGAAAAGGTCGCAGAGCTTACGAGGATGCCGGTATGATATTAAAGGCAACTATTTTTGATATAGAACGAAATTCATACGTCGACGGTCCCGGGATACGCACAACAGTTTTTTTCAAGGGTTGTAATCTGCGTTGCGCTTGGTGCCACAATCCCGAAAGTCAATCCCCGAAGCCCCAAATGATGTTTTACAAAAACAAGTGCACGGGTTGTGGCAAATGCAAAGAAAAATGCCCGAATCATTTGGAATCGTGCGAGCTTTGCGGCAAATGTACGCTTTATTGTCCTCATGACGCAAGGGAGATCTGCGGAAAGGAATATACCGTCGACGAGGTTATGAGAGAAATCCTGAAAGACAAAGCCTTTTACGATCACTCGGGCGGCGGTGTGACCTTCTCGGGCGGCGAATGTATGCTGCAAATTGATTTTCTTGAGGAAATTTTGAAGGTTTGCAAGGAAAACGGAATACACACCGCCGTTGATACCGCAGGACACGTACCGTACGAATATTTTGAACGTATTCTTCCTTATACCAACCTGTTTCTCTACGATGTCAAATGCTATGATAGCGAAAAGCATAAGAAATATACAGGGGTTAGAAACGAATTGATTTTAGAAAATCTCAAAAAGCTACTTGCAACAGGCAAATCCGTGTGGGTGCGAATTCCGATTATTCCTACTGTTAACGATACGGTGGAAGAAAGTCAAAGAATCAAAGCATATATTTCTTCTTGCGGCAAGCCCGAAAAGATTGAACTACTTCCGTATCACGCAATGGGAGAGCATAAATATGCCGCCATAAATCGTGAATCTCACATGTTTCCCATACCAAGCAAAGAGACAATGGAGGATTTGAATAAGATTTTTTTATAGAAGGATCGATTGTTCCAATTATAGCAAAAACAGCTTTACATATGCTATCGCAGAATAGATTGTGAACCGTTAATCAGCTTAAACGAATGAAAACAGAAAAAGCGGGAGTGCATCGTTCAAAATGCACTCCCGCTGAATTTTTAACGCTCCCAACTGTCTCGACTTTTCTTTTTGGTCTGCTTCTGCTGTGCTTGTTGTTGCTGCTTCTGCCGCAGACGTTCACGGATGGAGCGTGTTTCCGCTTCCTCGTGGAGCAGATTTGCCACATCACGCTTGCTGTCGTGCATCATCATCGGATCGTATTTCTCGCCGTAGGCAGCTTTCACACGGTCAACGGCAGAGCGTTCCTTAACCTCACGAACGGAAAGCCGTGCGTCCATCAGCTCGGCGGCATCCATACCGGCGGCTTGCTCTTTCAGTTCGGCGTACTGCTTCAAGGCTTCATCAAGCTCGGCAGAATATTTCGCTTCCTGTTCAGACAGCTTCTGCAGCGCACCTTCCAATGTGGAGATTTCTTTCTTCACATCAGAGATACCCGCATCATCGGCGCAGTCCAAAGATCGAAGCAGCATTTCCTTTTCGGTTTTCAGTTCCTCTATTTCCTCCGTCAGCTCGGTGATGCGACGGGTAAGATCGTGCAGCTTGGGTATCTGATAGAACGGCGTTTCCTTTTTCTCCGCAAGCAGAGCTTTCCGTTCCTTGGATTTCTCCTTGATCTGCTGTACCAATCCCGCATAGCGTTCAAGCTCCGGCTTAACTGCCTTGGCACGCCTGCCCATATTGTGCTTGCCCACACCGATGTGACGAAGCTGATAACTGAAAATCAGCATACTGCTGCGTATCTTTTCCATTGCCTCCGCTATAGCAGGAACGGTATTCTTTACCGCCTGCATCAGCTTTTTCACCGTCGCTTTCAGTTCACGGAGCAAAGCGTTGTCTGCCTTGATCTGACGGTTAATTTCACAGCGGTCAGAGATAATACCCTTTTTCTCCAACGCACGGGCAACCACACCCTCGTGAATGGTGGGCTGCTCAGTCAAGCCTCGGTCTGCATGGCTGCGGTGGTCGATGCACTCATCGTGTCCGTATCGCTCCAAATAGCGGTTGGTCACGTCTGCCCACAC